>JAYTCP010000485.1:0-11784 GCA_043736435.1 Planctomycetia bacterium
AGTCCGCCCGGGTTCTTCGCGGTCTTGAGCATCAGGGGAGGCACCGCCGCGATCAGCGCGGCCTTCGCCACCCGATCCGAGCCGTGGCGCCCGAGGTACCGGGCCACCTCGCCGCCCCCCATGGAGAACCCGACGAGCAGGGCGTCCTTCACGTCGAGCGCCTCGAGCAGCGTGGCGAGGTCGTCGGCGAACGTGTCCATGTCGTTGCCGGTGAAGGGCTGGCTCGAGCGGCCGTGGCCCCGGCGGTCGTGCGCGATCGAGCGGAACCCGCGCGACGCCAGGTGGACCATCTGGGACTCCCAGCTGTCCGAGCTGAGCGGCCACCCGTGGCTGAAGACGACGGCCGGCCCGGTGCCCCAGTCCTTGTAGTAAAGGCGCGTGCCGTCCTTCATCTCGAGGCGGTCGATCATGGGTCGCTCCCTACGGGGTGGCCGGACGTCGCGGTCCCCCCTTGGATGTCGGAACGCGCCCCGCAGACGTTGGAAAAGCAGCGGTACCGTGCCAGAGCAAACGCCGCAGCTTTTCTGCGGCGACCCATCGGACGGATTCCGGGGGCGGCGGGGGCGGCGGGGGCGGCGCGTCAGACGGGAGCGTCCCCCAAAAGCGCCGCGAGCATGTGCGCGTGGATCGGCGCCGACGCCGCGATCGCGCTGCCCGTGCGCGCCGTGGCGCGGCCCTCGAAGTCGGTGAACACCCCGCCCGCCTCCTCGACGAGCACCTTGGGCGCCGCGAGGTCCCAGTGGGCGACCCCGGCCTCGATCCAGACGTCCGCGACGCCCTCGAGCAGCATCACGCAGGCGGCGAGATCGCCGTAGACCCGCGTCGAGCGCGCGGTCGCGACCAGCGACAGGACCGCGGGCCCCTGCGGCGATCGGAGGAGCCGCCCCATCCCGCCGAGGCTCAGGGTGGCGTCCGGGAACGAGGTGGGCGTCGTCAGCCGCAGCCGTTCGCCGTCGCGGAACGTCCCGCGCCCCCGCGCCCCCCAGATCGTCAGCCCCGCCACCGGCATCGAGAGCGCTCCGACGACTCCCTCCCCCTCGTGCTCGAGCGCGACGAGCGGGCCCCAGTGGCGGCCGCCGCGCGCGTAGCCGGCGGTCCCGTCGATGGGATCGACGACCCACCGGAACGGCCCGCCTCCTTGGGCGCCGCCCTCCTCGCCGAGGATGCCGTGGTCGGGGAACGCCGCGCGGATCACGCCGATCGCCGCGGCCTCGGCCTCGCGATCGGCGACGGTGACGGGGCTGCCGTCCTGCTTGGTCTCGACGCGCTCGAGGCGCCGCCAATGACGCAGGCCCGCGGCCCCCGCCGCCGCCACCGCGGCGCGGGCGACATCCTGCGCGCGTCCGAGGAGGCGGTCGAGGGCGGGGGAGACGGCCACGCGGGCACGATAGCCGAGGAGCGAGCTTCCATGCTGGTGGGGGAGGCGCACCCTCCCCCACGCCGGCCGCGACACGCGGCCTCCCCCTCCTCGGCGCCTGATGGGCGCCGGCAGAAGGCGCCCGTCGACTCTCGATCACGCTCTCAGGCGACCGTGGGAGCGGGCCGCCGCAGCCCGTCGGAGGCGGAGACGACGCGCCCCTCCTCGAGCTCGACGTGGAAGCGGCCCCGCGCGGCGGCCTCGGGGCTGTGCGTCACCATGACCACGGTGGTCTCGCGGTCGCGGTTCATGCGCTCGAGCAGGTCGAGGATGTCGCGCGACAGCCGCGGGTCGAGGTTGCCCGTGGGCTCGTCGGCGAGCACGAGGAGCGGCTCCTTCGCGAACGCGCGGGCGAGCGCGACGCGCTGCTGCTGGCCCATGGAGAGCTCGCGCGGGAGGTGGTCGGCGCGGGCGGCGAGGCCGACCTGGTCGAGGAGCGCGAGGGCACGGGTGCGCTGCGCCGACCTCTCGACGGCGGCGAGCGCGAGGGCGAGCTCGACGTTCTCGACGGCCGTCAGGTACGGGATCAGGCAGAAGCTCTGCATCACGAAGCCGAGCCGCTGCCTGCGGTGGGCGGCGAGCTCGGCGTCGGAGAGCGCGTCGAAGGGGCGGTCGCGGAACGCGATGCGCCCCGACGTCGGCCGCATCAGGCCACCGAGCAGCATGAGGAGCGTCGACTTCCCCGAGCCCGACGGGCCCGTGACCGTGACGAAGGCCCCCTCGGGGATCGCGAGGTCGACGTCGGCCAGCGCGTCCACGGGACCGGAGGCGTGGACGTAGCGCCGGCCCACGCCCTCGAGCGTCATCAGCATCTACGTCTCCCCGAGGTCGGCCTGCGGCTCGATGCGCGAGGCGAGGTGGGCCGGCAGGAACGCGCCGAGCAGGGCGGTGCCGACGGCGACGAGCAGGGAGACCCACAGGAGCGAGACGACGGGCCACACCCGCATGCCGGTGATGTCGGCGCCGAGCGTCGTGCCGGCCAGGGTGCCCAGGCACCAGCCGCCGAGGCCGCCCACGAGCCCGAGCAGGGCGGCGCGGCCGAGCATGAGCCCGTAGATGCCGGCGCGGGGGGTGCCGAGGAGGCGCAGGATCCCGATCTCGCGGCGGCGCGGGTTCACGTTCGCCCAGACCGAGTTGCCGATCGAGAGGCCGCCCACCACGAGGACGACCCAGAGGAAGGCGAAGGAGACCTTCTTGACGAGCGCGTTCGTCTCGACCTGGGTCGCGACGATCTGGCCGACGGTGGTGATCTTCGTGTCGGGGAGGACGTTGCGCAGCTTGCCGAGCAGGCCGTCGGTGATCGCGTTGCAGCAGCCCATGATCTCGATGGACGAGATCTGGCCCGGCGTGGCGACGAGGCGCTGCATGGTCCGCAGGTGGACGAAGACGCGGTCGTCGTCGACGGTGCCCGTCTCGGGGAGCACGGCCTCGACGGTCAGCGGCGCGCCGCCGAGGTCGACCGTGCCGCCCTTCGCGACGGCCAGGCGCGTGGCCGCCGCCGAGCCGACGAGGCACGCCGCCTCGTTCAGCGTCGTGACGGCCTTGCGCGCGAGGTGGTCCTTCGCGTGGAGGCCCACGTCCTTCGAGCAGGAGTGCGCCGGGCCCTCCGCGAGGGTCTCGAGCTGCCACACCGGCTTCGCCGCGATCTCGCTCGTCGGCAGGATGCCGGTCACGACGAGCCGGTGCCCGCGCACCTCCATGCGACGGGTGAGCATGGGCGAGAGGTTGTCCACGCCGGGCAGCGTGGATGCGACGATGCGCTCGACGTACTCCTCGGGCATCGTGGACGCGTCGATGTCGGCCGAGCGGTAGTCGTCGACGCTCGTGCCCTGGGGCAGCACGAGGATGTTTGCGCCGAGGTTGTCGAGCTTGGTCGCGACGGCGATCTCGGACACGCGGGTGACCGAGCGCAGGGCGACGATCACCGCCACCCCAAGGACGATGGCGAGCAGGCCGGAGATCGCCTGGCCCTTGCGGTGGGACAGCTCGCGACGGACGAGGCCGAAGAGGGTCATGGGAGCCCGGATCCTGTCATCGGAGGAACGGCCCGGAGGCTACTTGCTGTCGTGCCCGCAGACGCCGCCCTCGCAGCAGGAGGCGCCCGTCTTCACGGCTGCCTCGGCGAGGGCCTGCGCCGTCCACGGCGCGCGCAGCGTGGTGATGCGCTTGCCAGCGGCGTTGAAGACCACGACGGTCGGCACCTCGAGCTTCCCGAGCGACAGCTCGGCGACGTACCCGGCCTCCTTCGGGTCGGCGACGTCGACGAGCACGAGGCGCGCCTTCGTCTTCGTCGGCTCCATCGCCCGCATCGCGGCGCTCGCCTGCTCGGCGGCGACCGCGCGACCCGCCATCTTCTCGCCCGAGACGACGACGAACACCGCCCGGCGATCACTGAGCGCCACGAGAGTCTCGAGCTTCTTGGGAGAGGGGATGGCCGCGAGGAGGGCGGCGGCGCTCGCCTTGTCGGCGGTGAGGCCGGCGACCGGGAGGCCGTTCCCGGCGATCACGAGCACCAGCGGCACGGGGGCGGAGGCGACGCGGTACTTCGCGACCAGGAGCGCGTTCTCGGTCGCGCCCCGGTCGAGCACGATGACCTTTGCTCCGGCCCGCTGCGCCGCCTCCGTGGCGGCCGCCGTCACGGCCGGGGTGCCTCGGGCCGACGCGTCGGTGACCACTACGAACGAGGTCTGCCCGGCGCCGGTGGCGGCGGTCAGGTCGTCGGCGGCGGAGGCCCGGACGGTCCGGGCCCCTCCACCCATGAGGGTGCCGGCGGCGGCGAGGAGGAGGGCGGGGAACGGGATGCGGCGCATGTCGACCTCCGACGCCCCGGACCCCCCGGGGACGGCAGGCCGCCGAATGTACGCCACCATCCGGGGCCCCGCCCGCGGAACCGCCCCCAAGAACCCCTGGCGGCGGGCGCGGGAGGCGAATCCGCCCCTGTTAGGCTCCGCGGCGTACCCCCTCCCCCCGAGAACCGCGGCATGTCGAGCGCCGAGACCGGCAACGCCGAGTAGGTCTTCCTCGACGTCGTCTCGAACTCGAAGGGTCGCACGATCGAGGCGCAGAGCCACATCATCGAGACGCTCGACGCGGGGATCCGCGACGCGGTCGCCGCGAGCGGCGTCGCGAAGGAGTGGGGAGGAGCAGGTGCTGCTGCTGCCCACCGACGATCCCCTACCTCGACTCGAACGAGCCCGGGCTCTTGCAAGGGCGGCGCCACAAAGCCCCACTCGGTCACGTTCAAGGGCGAAGGGCTCGACCTCGAGCCCTTCACCGTGAGGCGCTCGCCCCGCCGCACGTGGATGGGCGACGGCCCCGGCGGCCCTCGCGCTCCGGGCGCCCCGAGCGCTCCGGGTGGTCCGGGTGCCCCGGGAGGCGAGGGCGGCACGTAGCGCCGCGGCCTTCGAGCGTCGTCGACGGACCCTCGCCGACGGCGGCGGTCCGGGGGCGGAGTTCCTGGGGCGCGGGGGGCGCGGCGCACGCATCGCCCCCCCGGCCCGGGCCCCGGCACCCGTAGACTCCGCCGCGTGCCGCAGACCCAGGACCTCTTCGTGGGCGTCGCCCTCGACCTGCCCATGGAGCAGGCCTTCACCTACCGCGTCCCGGAGGCGATGCGCGGGCGGGTGAGGGTCGGCGCCCGGGTGATCGTCAGGTTCCGCGGGGCGAAGAAGGTCGGCATCGTCACGGAGGTCGCGGACACGACCGCGCTCAAGAAGGTGCTCGAGGTCGAGGCGTTCCCCGACGAGGAGCCCCTCCTCCCGCCCGACCTCGTCGCGCTGGGGAAGTTCATCGCGCGCTGGTACGGCGGGTCCCTCGGGGAGGCCCTCTCCGCCATGCTCCCGCGGGGCGTGCGCACCCGGGAGCGCATCCCCATGCGACGGAGGGCGCGCCTCGTGCGGCCGGTCCCGCTGGCCGAGGCCCACGCCGACGCGCTGCCGCCGTCGAAGAACGCCCAGGCCCGGGTGCTGCGCCGCCTCGCGAAGACCCCGGGGGGCCAGGTCGTCCCCGAGCTCGTGCGGGCCGCGAAGGTCTCCGCGAGCCCGATCGAGTCGCTCGTCAAGGAGGGGTGGATCACCGTCGAGAGCGAGGTCGCCACCTCCGACCCCCTCGTCGAGGCGGCGCGGTCGCCCCTGCCCTCCGAGGAGGGGCCCCCGCCGACCCCCAACCCCGCGCAGGCCCACGCGATCGAGGCGATCGCCGGGGCGCTGCGCCAGGACGCCTACGCGGGCTTCCTCCTCCTCGGGGTGACGGGCTCGGGCAAGACGGAGGTCTACCTGCGCGCGATCGAGACCTGCCGCGAGGCGGGCCGGCAGACCCTGGTGCTCGTGCCGGAGATCGCGCTCACCCCCCAGACCGTGCGCCGCTTCCGCGCCCGCGTGCCGCGGACGGCCGTCCTCCACTCGGCGATGACCGAGGCCGACCGGGCCAACGCGTGGCGCGCGATCCGCGCGGGCGAGGCCGACGTCGTGATCGGCCCGCGCAGCGCGGTGTTCGCCCCCGTGCCGCGCCTGGGCCTCGTGATCCTCGACGAGGAGCACGAGACCTCGTTCAAGCAGCAGAGCTCGCCCCGCTACCACGCCCGCGACGTGGGTCTCGTCCGCGCGCGCGACGCGAAGGCCGTCGTCGTGCTCGGGAGCGCGACCCCGTCGCTCGAGTCGTACCACAACGCCCACGAGGGCCGCCTCACCCTGCTCGAACTCCCCGAGCGCGTCGAGAGCCGGTCCCTCCCGCCGGTGCGTGTGGTCAACCTCGCGAGCGACGGCGAGCGCCGCGGGGCCGGCACGCACCTCGGCCGCACCCTCGTCGACCGCCTGCGCGCGACGCTCTCCGCCAAGGGGCAGGCGATCCTCTTCCTCAACCGCCGGGGCTTCTCGACCAGCGTCTCCTGCCCACGGTGCGGCTTCGTGCTGCGCTGCCCCCACTGCGACGTCTCGCTGACGTACCACAAGCACGACGCCCTCGCCGTGTGCCACCTCTGCGGCCACGAGGAGCGCCCGCCGCTCGCGTGCCCCGAGTGCGCGTTCCCGGCCCTCAAGCACCACGGCGCCGGCACGCAGACCGTCGAGCAGGAGCTGCGCACGACGTTCCCCGACGCGACGATCGCGCGGATGGACTCGGACACGATGACCGACCGCGGGTCGTACGAGGCGGTGCTCGATCGCTTCGGACGGGGCGAGGTCTCGATCCTGCTCGGCACCCAGATGATCGCGAAGGGCCTCCACTTCCCCAACGTGACCCTGGTCGGCGTCGTGTCCGCGGACACCAGCCTCCAGATGCCTGACTTCCGCGCGTCCGAGCGCACCTTCGCCCTCATCGCCCAGGTCGCGGGCCGCACCGGGCGCGGGGACGCGGGAGGCGAGGTCATCGTGCAGACGAGCAAGCCCGATGCGCCCGCCATCGACCTCGCGACGCGCCACGACTTCGCGACCTTCGCCGCCCTCGAGCTCGCCGAGCGCAAGGCCTTCGGCTACCCGCCCTTCAGGCGCCTCCTCCGCGTCATCCTCCGCGGCCCCACGACGGAGGGGATCCTCGAGCGCGGGAAGGAGCTGGCGCTCCGCCTCTCCGACGCGAAGCTCCCGGGCGTCGAGTGGCTCGGGCCCGCCACGCCCCAGGTGGCCCGCATGCAGGGCCTGCACCGCCGCCACCTCCTGGTGAAGGCCGAGACCCCCACCGGCATCCAGCGGGCCCTCGCGGTGCTCAAAGCCAAGCCCGGCCCCGTCGGCAGCGTCGAGGAGCAGCTCGACGTCGATCCGGTGGGCTTGCTCTAGTCGCGCCGGGAGGCCCGGCGGCAGTCTCCCCTCTCCCGGGTATTGGTATCGTCTCGGGCATGCGTCTCCGCCGAGTCCCCGTCGCGTGCGTCCTGCTCGTCGCCACGCTCCTCCCCTCCGCCGTGGAGGGGGGCGACCCCGCGAAGGACCTGAAGTCGAAGGACGTCACCGTGAGGCTCGCGGCGGTGGGGCTGCTCCACGCCGAGGGCGGCACGTCGGCCGAGGCCCTCCTCGTCGACGCGCTCGGCGACCCCGACTGGGAGGTCGTCGAACGGGCGGCGGAGGCGCTCGCCGCCCGAGGCACCGCGGAGTCGGTGAAGGAGCTCGCGGGCCTCGCGATGAAGGGGCCCGTCCGGCGCATCCGTCGGAGGGCCGCGCAGAGCGTGGCCGCGCTCGACGCCGAAGGGGCGGCCAGGCTCTTCTCGAAGGAAACGAACGGCGACGCGGCGCTGCGCGCGACGGAGGCGCTCGCGACCCTGGCGCAGGTCACGGGCGAGAAGGCCGGGCCGACGCTGCGCAAGGCGATCGAGAAGGGCTTGAAGGCGAAGGAGGCCCCCGTCCGCGCCGGCGCGGCCGCCGGGCTGGCCGCCCTGCCCGAGGCGGACCGCCGCGAACGCCTGAGTCGTCTGCTGGGGGACGCGGACGCCGTCGTGGCCGCGCGCGCGCTCGCCGAGGCTGCGCGCGCACCCGACCCCGCCTACCTCGTGCCGCTCGCCGACCAGCTCCGCCGACCCGCGCTCGACGACGTGCTCGAGCGACGCGTCGCGATCGCGATCGAAGCCGCGCTGGCGACGATCCCCGACGAACCGGGCCGCACGGCGCGGTTCCGCGAGGTCGTGGGCCCCGTGGCGAACGAGAAGGATGCGCTCGTCTCCGGTCGGGCGGCCCGCCTCGCCGGCGTCCTGGCCTCCCCCCGGGCTGCTCCGCGTGCCGAGGGAGCGTCCCCGCCGCCTGCCGGCGGAGGCGGTCCCGCACCGGCCCCTCCCGCACCCGCCCTTCCCGCCCCTCCCGCCCCTCCCCCGCCGGCGCCCCCGCTCGTCGCTCCGGATGCCGCGCTCGCGGCGCTCGCGGGAGCCGTCCAGCACAAGGGGCCCGCGGCGCGCGCCCTCGCGATGCAGGCGCTTGGACGCATCGGGACGAGCTCGGCGCTCGACATCGTCGCCGGGCTCGCCACGACGGACGAGAGCGCCCGCGTCCGCCGCGCGGCGCTCCGCGCGCTCGGGACGAGTCGGGGCGTCGCGGACGATGCGACGCGCGCGATCGTCACGGGGCGGCTCGGGCAGGACACGGACGCCTCCGTGCGCGAGGAGGCTGCCGTGCTCCTCGGGGTCTCGGCCCCCGACAAGGGCCCGTTCCGCGAGCCTGCCGCCGCGCTCGAGAAGGCGCTGGACGACCCCGACTGGGGGGTCGCGGTCTGCGCCGCCGTGTCGGCGGGCAAGACACGCAACCCCGCGCTCGTGGCGGCGCTGGAGAGGATGCTCGACCCCAAGCGGGTGAAGGACTGGCGGCGTCGCGGCGCGGCCGTGGTCGGGCTGGGCCTCCTGCGCGAGCGCGCCGCGGTGGCCCCGATGATCGAGGCCCTCGACGACAAGGACCTCTCGGTCCGACGCACGGCGTTCGAGTACCTCCGCCGCCTGACCACGCGCTCGATCATCGCGGAGCGGGGCCTGTGGGACGCGTGGTGGACGCGCAACGCGGCGACCTACGAGTTCCTCGATCCCGAGAAGATCGCCCGGGAGGCGAAGCAGGGCGGGTACGCCGCGACGCCCGTCGAGGTCTACGACAAGCTCGACGTCGTGGTGCTCCAGAGCCGGGGCGACCACATCGAGCAGATGCTCGACAAGCTGGGCATCGCGTACCGGATGACGCGTCCGACGGCGGTCCCGGAGGCGCAGCTCCACCCGTTCGCCGTGTTCTTCTCGAACTGCACGGGCGAGGTGCAGCCTCAGGACGTGGAGCGCCTGTCGTGGTTCGTCCGCGTGGGCGGGTACCTCTTCGGCTCGTGCTGGGCGCTCCAGCACACGATCGTGCCGGTCTACCCCGGCGTCGTGCGCAAGCTCACGACGAAGGGCGAGGTGCTCGACCACGTCCCCGCCATGCCGTGCATCGAGGACAGCCCGTTCTTCGACGGCGTGTTCCCGGCGTTCACCCAGCCGATGTTCGTCCTCTGGGGCTCGCACCTCATCGAGGTCCTCGAGGCCGAGCGCGTGGAGATCCTGATCGACGGGCCGCTGTCCTCCGCGCGCTGGGGAGGCGGGAACCTCGCCTGCTGGTTCGCCGCCGGCCACGGGGTGATCCTCGACTCCGCCAACCACTTCGACCACCAGGGGCTCGAGCACGTGATCGGGCTGAAGACCGCGACCGACCGCAAGGCGTACGCGATGGACCACCTTTGCATGGACTACGCCGAGATGCGGCAGGTCGAGAGGCAGGGGGTCTTCGAGAGCCAGGCGACGGCGGCGAAGGAGGTGCGGGACTCCTCGATCTTCCGGTTCATCACGAACTTCGTGAGGCAGAAGCGCAAGGCCGGCGTCTGAGCGGGGCGAGGGCCCTGCCCGCGGCGCGGATCCCCGTAGAATCCCGGAGCCGTTCGCTTGGCCCCCGAGGTCCTCCCGTGCCCCCGATCGCCGTTCGCATGCTCCTGGTGGCCTCTCTCCTGCTGGCGGGCACGAGGTCGTCGCGCGCCGACGGGCCGCTGACCCCCCGGCTCGCGTCCGAGGACCCCGTGGAGGTGTACGCGGGCATCGAAGCGGCCCTCGCCTCCAAGGACCCCGCCAACGCCGGCTCCTTGCTCGAGGCCGGAGTGGCCTCCCCCCATTCGTACATCGCGGTCGCGTGCGGCGACGCCCTCGCTGCCATCGGCCCCGCGGCCGCCGCGCAGTCCGACCTCGTGAAGGCGCTCGCGAAGGCGATCAAGTCGAAGGACGTGCGGGAGCAGCAGGGTCTCGCCCGCATCCTCGGCTCGTGGGGCGACCTCTCGGTGGACGAGCCGCTCGCCTTCCTGGCCTCGGGCCGGCGGCAGCCCGAGGTGCAGGCCGAGGGCCTGTACATGTGCGGACGGCTCCGGCTCGCCCCGGACCGGCCGTTCTCCAAGTGCGTGCAGGCCGTGGAGTCGGGCCTCCGCTCGGCCAATCCCACGGTGCTCATGGCCGCGTGCTCGGCCGCATCGCGCCTGAAGGTGCCCGCCTTCGCCGACGCCCTCGCGGTGATCGTCCGCCAGTCGCAGCACGAGTACGCGGGCCTGTACGCGGTGGCCGCCCTCGCCCGCATGGGCGTCCGGGGAGGCCAGCTCGGCTCCTTCGTCCACGTGGTCGAGTCGGGAGGCAAGCGCGAGACGATGAACGCGTGCCTGAAGGCCGTCACCGACCTCTCGGCCGTGGTCGACCTGGAGGGCCTCCTGGCCGCGACCCGCAGCACGAACGTGGACCTGCGCGACGCGGCCTGCATCGCGCTCGGCGCCCTCGCCACGCGCGGCGAACTGGACCCGCCGAAGACGGATCCCAAGGGCGGGGCCGCGGCACCGGTCCCCGGGACCGCCCGGGTCGTGGCCCGCATGGCCGAGCTCGTGGAGAGCGACGTGGCCTGGGAGGTGCGGGACGCCGCGTCGCGCACGCTCCTCCGCATCGGCGCTCCCGCGCGGGCGGTGGTCGTCGCGAGGATGCCCGCGCTCGTGGACGCGGGCGAGCGGGACGTCGCGCTCACCGCCATGGAGCTGTGCGGGGAGTTCGCCGTGGACGGGGCCGCGAAGGAGCTTCTCAAGGTCGCAAGCTTCGACAAGGATCGGGTGCGGCGCATGTTCGCGGCGCGGGCCCTGTCCAAGACGGCACCCGAGGCCTCCGCCGCGGAGCTGCTCTCCAGCATCGACAAGGACCACAAGGGGCGCGCGACGACGCTGAACCTGGTGCGCGCGCTCGGGTACATGCGGCACCCGTCGGCCTACCAGGGGCTCGTCGCCCTGCTCACCGCGCCGGATGCGTCGGAGGAGCTGCTTCGCGAGGTGGAGCGCGCCCTCGAGCGTCTCACCCGGCGACGCTTCGGCCGCGAGCCGGCGCGATGGGCACGGTGGTACGAGACCGTGAAGGACGCGGAGCCCTTCCGCCCGCACCTCGAGCGCTTCGACCGTTCGAAGAACCGCAGCGACGCCATCCGGGAGCGCAAGTACGGCCTCACCGAGACCACCGAGCGCGCCGTCGAGACAGGCCTGCGGTGGCTCGAGCTCCAGCAGCACCAGGAAGGTGCCTGGGACGGGAACGACAGGGGGTTCGGCGGCGTCAACGGGTGCCAACCCGCGTACACGGGGCTCTCCCTGCTGGCGTTCCTCGGCGCCGGCTACAACGGGACCTCGGGCAAGTACCACGAGACGGTCCGTCGCGCCTCCGACTTCCTCGCCGCGACGCAGTTCTACGACGGCGGCTATCCGAGCCCGGGAGGAGGGGACAAGTCCTGGATGTTCGCGTACCTCATCGGGATGGGGGTCTGGGGCGTCAACGAGGCGTACGCCTACTCCGTCGACGACACCTTGAAGGAACCGGCGCAGAGGGGCGTCGACTACCTGGTCCGCGTGCAGACGCCCGGCGCCGGCTGGCGGTACGGGCCGCG
>JAYTCP010000486.1:0-9511 GCA_043736435.1 Planctomycetia bacterium
CCCCCCCGGGGGAACGCCCCGGGCCTGCTATCGTCCGGCGGTCCCGCCGACCTTCCCGAGGCGATCCCCGTGCCGGCCAACCTCCTCTTCGTCGAGGACGACCCCCTGATCCGCCGCGCCCTGGTGGAGGGGCTCCGCGCGAAGGGGCACCGCGTGCGCGAGGCGGACAACGTGCGCGCCGCGAAGGCGTGCCTCTCGACCGAGGCATTCGACGTCGTCGTGACCGACTGGCGCCTCCCCGACGGCACCGGCTTCGACGTGATGGGCGAGATCGAGGGGTCCCAGCCCGGGACCCCCGTGATCGTCGTCACCGGCCATGCGTCGGTCGAGCACGCGGTCGAGGCGATGCGGCGGGGGGCCTTCACGTACATCGAGAAGCCCGTCGATCTCGACGCCCTCGAGGCCCACGTCGGGAAGGCCCTCGAGACCGGCGACCTCCGGCGCGAGAACCGTCGCCTCCGCCGGCTCACCGAGCCCGGCGTCGGGGCCGACAGCTTCCTCGGCACGTCCCCGGTCGCGGTCTCGATGCGCGAGCAGGTGCGCCGGATCGCCGCCTCGCCGGCGCGCGCGGTACTCCTCGAGGGCGAGAGCGGCACGGGCAAGGGCCTCGTCGCCCGCGCGATCCACGAGGAGAGCGCCCGGGCGGGCAAGCCGTTCGTGTCGATCACGTGCTCGGCCGTGCCGGAGACGCTCCTCGAGTCCGAGCTCCTCGGGCACGAGGCCGGCGCCTTCACCGACGCGAGGCGGAAGAAGATGGGCCTCCTCGAGGCGGCCGAGGGCGGCACCCTGTTCCTCGACGAGATCGGGGACATGGGCGCGGCCATCCAGTCGAAGCTCCTCGGCGTGCTCGAGGAGCGCCGCTTCCGCCGCGTGGGCGGCCTGCGGGAGATCGACGTGGACGTGCGCGTCGTCTCCGCGACGAACCGCGACCTGCGGGCGCTCCTCCAGGCGGGGAAGTTCCGCGAGGACCTCCTCTATCGCCTGCGCGTCGTGCCCCTCCGCATCCCGCCGCTGCGCGAGCGCCCCGAGGACGTGCCGCTGCTCGCCCGCCGGTTCGCCTCCGACCTGGCCGCCGAGTGGGGCCGGTCCGCGCTCACCCTGACCGAGGCCGCCCTCGCGCACCTCGCGCGGCGCCCGTGGCCCGGCAACGTGCGCGAGCTCCGCAACGCGATCGAGCGGGCCGTGATCCTCACGCGCCACGACGTCCTCGACGCCTCGGACGTCTCCGAGGACCCGGTGCCCGGCGCGCCCGTGGGCGAGGGCTTCACGCTGCCGTCGGAAGGCGTCCGGGTCGAGGAGCTGACGGACGACCTCGTGCGCCAGGCCATGCGCCGCACCGACGGCAACCAGTCGGCCGCCGCGCGCCTCGTCGGACTCTCGCGCGACCAGCTCCGCTACCGCCTCCAGCGTCTCGGCCTGCTCGGGAAGGCCGGGGGCGAGGAGCCCTCCGCGTGAAGGACGCGACGGAAGTCGGCGACATCCAGCGGGCGCTCCAATGGGGACCGCGCGAGGAGTCGCTGCTCCGCGCCGCGGCCCCGCGCCTCGCGCCCCGCGTCGAGGCCTGGGTGGAGGCCTTCTACCAGCGGCTCCAGTCCGATCCGACGGCCGTCACGATCCTGGGCGACGAGGGACGCATCCTGCGCCTGCGACGCTCCCTGTCGGCCTGGTTCCACGAGATGCTCACGCTTCCCGTGGACGCGGCGTACGCCCGCGCCCGCGAGGAGATCGGGCGCACCCACGTGCGCATCGGGATGCCCCAGCACCTCATGGTGACCGCGATGCACGGGCTGCGCGCCGACGTGCGCGCGGACACGCTGCGTGCGTACGCCGGCGAGCCCGAGACGGCCGAGGCCGCCGCGGCCGCGCTCGAGAAGGCGCTCGACGTCGAGCTCGCGCTCATGCTCGAGGCGTACCGTCGGCGCACGCGCGAGCTGGCGCTTCGGCAGGACGCGACGGTCCTCGCCCACGCGGTCGCGCGGCGCTGCGCCGAGACCGTCGAGGACGCCGTGGACGCCACCCTCTGCCGGACGGAGACCCTCCGCCGGCTCGCGCCCGGCGATCCGGGCGCGCCGGAGCACCTGCGCCGCGTGGACGATGCCCTGCGCGCCATCGGCGAGCTCGCGCGGCGCTGGATCGCGCGGTTCCCGCCCCTCGACTCCGACCCCCGCGTCGTCGCCGTCGAGTCCCTCGTCCTGGCCGCGTCGGCCAACGTCAGCCTGCCGCCCGGCACCTCCATCGAGCGCGACGTGGAGCCGGCGGACCTGGAGGCGCGCCTCCACGTCGCCTCCGTGCAGCTGGCCATCGAGGAGCTGCTCCAGGCGGCCGTGAACCGGGATCCGGGCGGCTCGGTGCGGGTGCGCGTCCGGGCCCGCGCCGACGAGGGCGTGGACGTGGAGGTCGCGCACGGCGGCGCGCACGAGCCCTCCCTCGTGGCGTCCACCGGGCCCGAGGCCCTCGGGCTCGCCTACGTCCCGATCGCCGCCGAGCTCCACGACGGCACGTGCGAGGCCACGCGGCCCGATGGCCTCTCGATCGGGGTCCGGCTGACGCTTCGCCGGGCCCGTCGCGTCCCGACGGAGAGGACCGATGCGCATCGCCCTGTCCGTTTCTGAGCCGACCCTTTACGCGGCCCTCCGCGACCTCCTCGTCTCCGCGGGGCACGAGGTGCTCGCGCCGGGCCGGCTCGAGGACGCGGACCTGTTCGTGCGGCGCGCGCCCCACGGCGCCCGGCCCGTCGCGCGGGCGGTGCTCTCGCTGCGCCCCCGTCTCGGGGGTCGCCCCGACCCGTCCCCCGCCGTCTCCCTCGCGCGGGCGCTCCGCGAGGGCGGGGAGGCGGTCTGGGACGCTCCCATGGATCCCGCCGCCCTGCTCGCCGTGCTCGCCGGTCATCCCGCCGCCGGCGTCGCGGTCGCGAAGGGGCCGTCGGCGCAGGACGCGGTCCGAGCGGCGGTGGCAGCCGCACGCACGGCCGCGCCGTCCGCCGACGCGAAGCCCCTCCTCGAGGAGCTCGCCGGCCTGCGCGGGCTCGCCGAGCTGGGCCGCGTGACGAGCACGTTCGCCCACGAGATCCGCAACCCCCTCGCGAGCCTCGCCTCCGCCGTCGACCTCCTTTCGAAGGATCTGGTCCCCGCGGAGCGCTCCGACGTGGCTCGCCTGGCGAAGCTGCGCCTCGCCCAGATGAAGTCCCTGCTCGACGACACGTTGCGCCTCGCTCGCCCCTTCCGCGGGCCGCCCACGGTCCTCGACCCGGTGCCCGCCCTCGCGTCGGCGGTCGACATCGCCCGCAGCGACCCGCGGTTCGAAGGGGTCGACGTGCGGTTCGAGTGGCCGGGCGAGGGCATCGACGTCCGCTCGTACGAGGAGCCGCTGCGCCAGGCGGTGCTCAACCTCCTCGTGAACGCCGTCGAGGCCCAGGGGGCGACGGGCGCGATCGTGGTCTCCCTGGCCCTCGAGGGGAAGGACCGCGCGGCCGTCCGCGTGCGCGACGAGGGACCCGGCATCCCGGCGGAGGTGCGGGCGAAGGTGTTCGACCCGTTCTGGACGACGAAGGCCGCCGGCACCGGGCTCGGCCTCGCGTTCGTGCGCCGGCTCGCCGAGGGCTCGGGCGGCGCCGTGGACGTCGAGGACGTGCCGCCGCCGGGCGCCTGCCTGCGGATCCTCCTCCCGCGGGCCTGACGGACGAGGTCGGCGGGCCGACCGGGCGGCGGCGCCGGTGGAGACGCCGGTGCAAACGACGACGGCCGGGACGTCGTGCGTCCCGGCCGTCGATGCGGCACCCCGTGGGGCGTCGCGTTCGGCTCGCGGTCTTAGGGCTTCGCGGGAGCCGGGGTGCTCTCGGGCTTCTTCTCGGTCTCCTGCGGGCACTTGCCCTGGGGGCACTCGCCCTTGGCGCCTTCGGTCTTCGGGCACTTGCCCTCCGGGCAGTCGCCCTTCGCGCCGTCGCAGTCCTTGCAGTCCTTGCACCCGCCGGACTTCGCCGCCATCTCCTTGAAGAACGTGACGGTGCGGTCCGCGGTCCAACCCTGGGCGACGAGCGCGTCGCGGAGGCCCGCGAGCTTCACGTCCTTGCCGCCGGCGAACCACGCGCGCCAGGCCTTCTCGCCCTCGGGCGTGGCAGCGCAGGGCTTCTCGAGGCCCGGGGCCACCTGCGAGGCGATCCAGCCGAGGATCGCGTGCATCGGAGTCGGGGTCTTCGGCGCGTCGGCGTCGGTCTTGGTCGTCTCGGCGGCCGGCTTGGGGGCCTCGGCGGCGGGGGCCATCGGGGCGACGTCGTCGCCCGCGCGGGCAAACCCGACGAACGAGAACGTGCTCACGGCGGCGATCGCGGCGAGCGAGAGGAAGCGCTTCGACAGGGACATCGGGACTCCTTCAGACAGGACTCGACGCGGAGCGCGGGATCCACCATGGATCCGCCCCGACCCGCGCACGAAGGAGGGAGGTTACCCGTCGGGGAGGGGCCGAGGGAAGACGGGGAACGCCCACCGGGGGGACTGGGGGCTTTCGGGCCCGAAGGGCCCGACCGGGGGCCGGATCCGGCCCCAGGGGTCCGCATGCTCGGCCCTGGACGGGACCCTAGTCCCGGGGTCGGGCGCATGGGGCGGTACCATGCGCCGATGCGAGGCGTCTCGACCCTGCGGAACGCGATTCGCATCCTCTCTTGCCTGCTCCTGGCCGTGGTCGTGGGCGGCATCCGCTTCGTCCAGGCCGCCGACTCGCCCGAGGAGCGGATGAAGCCGGGCACCTGCCTCTGCATGACGGGCAAGGGCTGCTGGCACTACCTCCGCGCGCCCATGAAGCCGCCGGAGGACCCGTGCCGCTGCGGCGTGTGCGCCTCGGGCAGCACCTGCGGTGGCAAGCCCCCGCCCGACGCTTGGCCGGCCGCGTGCATGGCCTCGGACAAGGTCGAGTGCTTCTGGAAGCGGCATGCGGCGTCGTGGGGGATCTCGTGCTCGCGGTGCGTCACGGACAAGGAGTGCACCGCCTGCGAGGGGCTGCCCGGCTTCACCGTCGCCAACGCGGCGACGAAGGACAGGCTCGGGAAGCAGCTGCTCCTCGAGATGGGCAAGGGCCTCCGCAAGAGCGATCCCACCGACGGACGCCAGGGCGTCGTCGCGTGGAGCCGGCACTTCTACGTCGCCTGCGACATCCCGCAGCTGCGTCTGATCGCCCAGGGCGGCCAGCGCTTCGCCGACACCCACGAGCTCGCGCACCTGACCCTCGAGCGCGCGGAGAAGGCCTACGACGACTTCGTCGCCGCCTTCGGCAACGAGGTCCGCCTCGACAAGCCCATGGCGATCTTCCTCAGCAAGACGCGCGCGAAGAAGGAGGCCTACCGCGCCGCCTACTTCGGTGGCGCGAAGATCGGGTTCGTGTACGCGGGCGCCGAGGGCAAGATCGCCGGCGGCTTCTGCTGGAACGGCTTCGCGGTCTCGCTCGAGGACTACGACAACGACCGGGACCTCCACGCCTACTGCCGGCACATGATCGGGCACATCCTCTGGTCGTGCTGGCACGGGGTGAGCGGGTTCCTCAGGTACTGCCCCCGCTGGGCGTTCGTGGGCTGCGCCGACTGGCTGTGCAAGTCGAACCCCCTGTTCGAGGACTTCACGCAGTTCTGCATGGAGGAGGGTGGCGCCGCCTCGGGGAGCGGCAAGCTCTGGGAGGACAAGGCGAAGATCCTGGCCGCCTCGAAGCGCATCCCGATCGACCAGCTCTTCGCCGTGGCCTCGACGTCGCACCTCTCCTTCGACGACCACGTGCGGTCGTGGTCCTACATGGACGTCATGCTCCGCGAGGACCGTGCGCGGTGGCTGGCGGTCCTCCGCAAGGTCCGCGAGGGCAAGGAGCACGGGACCGCCTTCCGCGAGGGCCTCGGCATGACGCCGGAGGACTTCGACAAGCGCTGGGCCGACCGCCTGCTCGGCCGGCGCAAGACCATGGCCGAGGTCCCCCTCGACGAGGGCAAGGTGGACGAGGGCGTGGACGGGGCCGAGCGCCGGCGCCTGTCGACCGAGCAGGACCCGCTCGTCCTCGGGGCCCTCCTGCGCGGCGTCGAGAAGTTCCGCGACGTCAAGACGGCCGAGGCGGCCCTCGGGCGCCTGAACCTCGACTCCGATCTCGTCCGCGAGACGGTCGCCATCCTCTTCGAGCGCACGAAGGAGCCCGCGGTCGTCGAGTGGATGCGCACGGAGGGCCTCGCGTGGCGCGAGCCCCTCGGGAAGGCGCTGATCGCCCGCGCGCTGGGCAAGCAGAGGGACGCCGCCGCCCGCGCGCGGCTCGAGTCGCTGCTCAACGACCCGCACTGGCTCGTCCGGGCCAATGCCGCCACGGCGCTCGGCTCGATCCACGATCCCGCGAGCGCCGCGGTGCTCGTGGCCCACATGGACGACCGCGGCCCGAAGTCCTTCATCGCCAAGGTGGACGCGGCCGCGGGCTACGGCAAGGAGAGCGGCCCCGCGACCCCCGTCGTCGTCGAGAGGCTCAAGGCCCCCGACTGGCAGGTGCGGCTCGCCGCCATCCAGGCGCTCGCGATCTTCGGGACCGCCGACGCCGTCGAGCCGCTGATCGACCGCCTCGACGCGGAGGGCGGCCGTCTCCACCGCGAGGTCCACAAGGCCCTCCGCGCGATCACGCACGAGAACTTCATCGCGAATCCCGTGACGTGGCGCACCTGGTGGAAGGGCCAGAAGCCCCGGGGGCTCCCGCCCCCGCCGCCCCCGGAAGAGAAGCGCAAGCCCGAGGACGAGCGCTACGCCCCTCCGCCCAAGCGCCACGGGGGCGGCGGCGCCGACGCCGACGAGACCACGTACTACGGCCGCCGCGTCTTCTCGCAGAGCGTCCTGTTCGTCCTCGACCTGTCGAAGTCGATGGAGTCGATCATCGACGTGCCGAAGGACGCGCAGGAGAAGCTCGGCACGATCGCGCACGGGCAGCGGATCCTCGTCGCCAAGACCGCCGCCCGCAGCGCCATCGAGAAGCTCGACGAACGTGCGCGCTTCAACATCGTCTTCTTCTCGACCGAGGTCCGTCCCTGGCGCGACCAGCTCGTGACCGCGGGCGGCGCGCGCGACGCGGCCATGGGGGCCATCGACGCGGCGTACGCCGACGGCGAGACGAACATCTTCGGCGCGCTCAAGGCGGCGGTGGGCCTGCACGAGAAGTCCACGATGACCGGCAACCTCGAGCCGGTGCCCGACACGATCTACTTCCTGACCGACGGCGCCCCGTCCCGCGGCGAGATCACCGACACGGAGACGATCCTCTCCTGGATGCGCGACGTGAACCGCTTCGCCAAGGTCGAGCTCCACGTGATCGCCATGGGCTCGCTCGGGCTCGACCTGAAGTTCCTCGAGCAGCTCGCCAAGGAGAACAAGGGCGAGTTCATCCACATCCCCGACAAGAAGTAGGGAGTGGACGGGTCGGGGGATCTGGGGGGCGGCGGGGCGCGGCCGCCGGGGTCGCGATTCCTACGGAATGGTGACGGGAACGGGCACGGACACCCCCGCCAGCACCAGGAAGGCGACTTCGCGCGCGGGCGCGCCCGGCACCTCGACCTTGACCGTCCACTGCCCAACGGGAAGCACGGCGCTGCGCTGGCGTTGCCAGACGCCGGTCGTCTTCCACACCGTTGCCCCGTCCGCCGCCGTGAACGTGAAGACGGTCGCGGCACCCGTCGCGCGCTGTGCCGACGTCGGAAGCTCCGCAGCCGTCCCGAGCGCCTCGCACGCGACGACCACCTGAATCGCACCGGCGACGGCGACCGTCAGCTCGCGGTCCTCCACCGTGGCATCGGCGGCGACGTGCAGGTCCTCGAGCGGCTTCGGGACCCAGAAGGACATGGTCCCGCGCCCGTCGTCCCGCGCGACCCAGACCGCGTACCGCGCGTCTGCCCGGAACCCCCGCACGGAGAACCGTCCGTCGGGGGAGGCATCACCGTGGAGCGAGGGGACGCCTTGTCCATTGAAGAGCACGCGCGCCCCCCCGAGGGGAACGCCCGCCTCGTCGCGGACCCGTCCTCGAACGACGATGCCGGCGGCGAGCCGGACGTCCAGCGCGTCCGTCGACGCGTCGGGACCCACGCGCAGACCCGGGCGGATCTCCGGCTCGTAGCCCTCGGCGCGGGCCTCGAGCGACCACGTCCCGGCGGACACGCCTTCGAAGCGAAAGCGTCCCGGGCCGACGGGGAACGCCCACGCCCGGCCCTCACCCTCCGAGCGGAGCATCAACTCCCACTTGAGGAGGGGGCTGCCCGTTCGGGCATCGCGGATCGTGCCCTCGAGCGCGAAGCCCGCGGGCGCCGGGGGCGGCTCGGTGGGGGCCACGGCCACGGGGGACGAGGAGGGGGGGCGGCGGGGGCCGAGCGCGACCCGGACTTCGGGGACGGTTCCGACGGCCAGCGCGATCAACCGAGACGGAGCGGGCTCACGCCCCGGGGCATGGACCGTCACGGTCACCTCGGTCGGGAGCTGCATCCGCGTTTCGAAGAACAGCCGAGCCGTTCCCGCCTCGTTCGTGCGTGCGCCTGCGAGGCAACCCTCGAACGTGGCACCCCAGACCGGGGCGCCCATCTCGTCCACCACCATGACGACCGCCCAGGGCCCGGGGGGATCGACGGATCCGAGCACGAGGTCGGGCGCTTCGACGGTCTCGCCCGAGCGGGGCGTCACCTCCACGGACGCACGTCGCGCCCACGGCGATGCGGTTGCCGGGCTGGCCTGCACATGGATGGGCTTGGCCCCCTTCCGCGGCGCCTCGACGAGAGGAAGGAGGTAGCGGCCTTCCCCATCGGTCCTCCCCGATGGCAACTCGAGCGCCGGGAAGACGGGAGGGATCCACGTCCACGGCCAGGCGGCGAGGTGCCTCCACCCCACGAAGGCTCCGACCGCGGGCCCCCCGCCCGGCTCGAGCACCCGGCCGCGCACCCCGCCGGCCGTCGTCACGTGCACCTCCACCTCGACGACTTCGCCCTCCGTCGGGACGTTGACCTCCTGCGTCGCGATCGCATGGCCGGGGGCGACGACACCGAGGCGCCCGAGCCTCCGGACGAACGCGGACCCGGCGTGGATCCCCTGGAGGTGCACTCCCCACGCAGGAATGCCCGCGATCGTGAACGTGCCGTCCGGGGCGGTCGTGGTGTCGCCCACGGCCGCGGAGTACGCCGGGTTCTGCATCGTGTTCCCGTTGACGGCCGGGAGCCCCCCAACTTCCTGTTCGGACCACAGGACGACGCGTGCCTGGGCGACGGGCTCCTTCGTCTCCGCGTCGAGGACGCGGCCGCGAAACGTCGCGCCACGGCCGAGCCACACGTCCCACGCCTCCGACGGGGACGCGGTCCCGCGATCGGGCCGCGATCTCGCCCGCGTCCGCGGGACCCGGAGCGGTGCGAACCCTTCGGCCAGCACCTCGAGGCTCTCCGCGGGCAGGTTCATGAAGTCCGTGGTGGATGCCGGTGCCGATGCCGACAGGCCCTCCAACCGGTAGGTCCCGTCGGCCGCGGAGACCCCCTCCGCGG
>JAYTCP010000487.1:0-1527 GCA_043736435.1 Planctomycetia bacterium
CCCCCCCGCGCCCCGTGCACGTGCGGGGGGCAGGCCCCCCGCGCCCCCCCGTTCCCGACGACGATCGCCCGCGGGAGGTTCCGCCGATCTCCGCGCTCCGAGAAAGGGAGGGGCGACCTCCTACGGCACCCGCCAGAACGAGATCGAGCTCTCGTTGACGGCGACGAGGCCACGCCCCGGGATCGGCACGAGGTTGCCGAACGGCCGCTCCTCGGGCCGCAGGAGATCGCGCAGGTCGCGCGGGATCGAGGGCAGGTCGAGGAACGGCAGGTCGGAGCCGTCCTTCAGGCGATAGCGGGCGATGCCGGCCTCGGTGGGCACGTAGACCTCGCCCGCCGTGACGAGGGCGCGGCCGTACGGCTCCGCGGGGCCGCCGTCGGGGAGGGCCCGCTCCCATCGGACCGCGCCGGTGGCGGGGTCGAGGCCCGTTACGCACGTGAACGGCTCGCCCGGCGCGGCGAAGCCCTGGCCGACCGCGACCAGGGTGGCGGGGACCGCGGAGGTGGCCTGGGTCACCCCGGGGAGATGCTCGACGGCCAGGTTCTGGAACTCCTCCGTGCGGTGCTTGCGCCACAGCCGGAGGAGGCGCCGCGGGCCGCGGGGGCGGTCGGCGAGGGCGAACACGTACCGGGCGTCGGTGGGGGCGAGGAAGCAGCGTCCGTCGGAGATCAGCGGCGGCTCGTTCGCGAAGCTGCTGCGCCGGGCCCCCTGCTCGAAGTCCGCGTCGAGGCGGTGGCCGGGCTCCTCCCCGTCGGGGCGCCCGCGGTCGTACCGGTAGGACCAGAGGGTGCGCCCGGTGTCGGCGTCCACCGCCGCGGCGATGCCCAGCGTCGAGACGAGGAGGACGCGCCCGTGCGCCGCCGCGCACGAGGCGGGGACGAGCTCGTCGTCCCGGCCGCGGCGGATCGGACCGCCGGCCCCGAGGAACGTCGCCGACCGGCACGCCCCCGTGCGCGGGTCGAGGGCGACGTGCCAGGCCTCGAAGCGGTCCTGCGTCGCGGGCGTCGACCGGAGCCCCGCCAGGTGCAGTGCGCCCCGGTAGAGCAGCGGCGACCCGTGCAGGCGCACGCCCGGGGGAAGGCCGGGCGTTGGCACCGCGCCCCCCGCGATCCACAGGGCGCGCCCGGTCTTGCCCGTCAGGCGGATCGCGACGACGACGTCCCCGCGCCGGGCACGTCCGTCCGGGCCGCCGTCCTCCCCGAGGGGGCCCGTCGTCGCGTCCGGGTCCACGCGCTCGCCGGACACCGTCGCGTAGACCACGTCGCCGTCGGCGGTCAGCGCGTGGCCCTCGATCCACCCGAAGCGGCTGCGGGCGGCGCGGCCCCGCAGGGCCGCTGCGTCGTCGTCGAGCGTGCTGCCCGGGAGCGGGATCGCGAACGACACGTACGTGCCGCTCGCGAGGTCGAACACGCGCAGCGCCGTGCCGTCGGACACGATCGCGCGCCCACCGGCGACCACGGCGCGCGCCGGGAGCCAGGGGCTCGGCCGGTTGCCGATGGCGCCGGCCGTCTCGCTCTCGTCGTCCCC
>JAYTCP010000488.1:0-11478 GCA_043736435.1 Planctomycetia bacterium
CCACGGCCCCCACACCTCCGCCAGGAGCTGCCGATGCGTGACGACGCGCCCTGCGTGCTTCACGAGCACGGCGAGGAGCTTGTACTCGGTGGGCGTGAGCCTCACCTCGGCGTCGTCCACCTTCACGCGCCGACGCTCGAGGTCGACGACGAGGGGCCCTGATGCGAACCGCGTGGCGGGCCCCTCGCCCGGGGGCGCGCTCGCATGGCGCAGGGCTACGCGCATGCGCGCCAGGAGCTCGGGGAAGCCGAAGGGCTTGGTCAGGTAGTCGTCGGCGCCGGCGTCGAGGGCGAGGACCTTCTGCGCCTCCTGGCCGCGGGCGGAGATCACGACGATGGGCACGCGCGACCCTACGCGCAGGCGCCGCGTGACCTCGAGCCCGTCGAGATCCGGCAGGCCGAGGTCGAGGAGCACGAGGTCGGGCGCGTACTGGGCGGCGTCGCGGAGCCCGGCCTCGGCGGTGATCGCCTCGCGCACGCGGTAGCCGTGGGCAGGAAGGCCCGCCGTGAGGAACCGGCGGACGCCCGGGTCGTCCTCGACGACGAGCACGAGCGGGCCGGGCGTGGCAGACGCCGGGCTCACGGACCGGCATCCTCGGCGCGCGCGTCGGGGGAGCGGGCAGGATCGGGAATGGCGGGGGCGGCGGGGGCCGGAGGCGGCGAGGGGGCCGGAGCGCCTTCGCCGCGCGGATCGGGCAGCTCCTCGGGCAGCGTCGGCGGCGCATCGTCGCGGGGCAGCGTCACGCGGAATGCGGCGCCGCCGCCGGGACGCGCGGAGACGTCGATGCGTCCCCCATGCGCGCGCACGATCGCGCGGCAGACGGCGAGCCCGAGCCCGGCGCCCTCGACGGGACGACCCGTGTCGATCCGGTGGAACTCCTCGAAGATCCGCTCCTCCTCGCCGTGCGGGATCCCGGGGCCGCGGTCGAGGACCCACAGGCTGGCCTCGCGCTCGGTCATCGAGACGCGGACCTCGATGGGCGTGCCGGGCGGCGTGTGCTTCGCGGCGTTCTCGAGCAGGTTCACCGCGACCTGCTCGAGGAGCACGCCGTCGATGCGCACGAGGAGCACCTCCTGCGGAAGGTCGACGCGCACCTCACGCCCCTCGAGGCGGGACCTCGTGCGCTGGAGCGCGGACGCGACCACCTCCTCGAGCGGGTACCACTCCTTGCGCACCGCGAGCGTGCCGCCCTCGAGTCGCGTGAGGTCGAGCAGGTCCGAGACGAGCCGCCCGAGCCGGTCGCCTTCGTCACGGATCGAGACGAGCAGGCCGCGCCGCGCGACCTCGTCCATGCTCTCGCCCGCGGAGAGGATCGCCCCCGCCGCCCCCGTGATCGACGCGAGGGGTGTCCGCAGGTCGTGGGACACGGTGCTCAGGAGGGCGCTTCGCATGCGCTCGGTCTCGACCGTGACGCGGGCCGTCTCGGCGGCCGAGGTGAGGCCGGCGCGTTCGAGCGCGACGCCGGTCTGGGCGACGATCGTCTCCGCGAGCTGGCGGAGGAACGGCTGCGCGAACGGGGTCTCGAGGCCGAGGACGCCGAGGGGACACCCCGTGCCGGCGATGGGGAGATAGGAGCCCGCCGCCCCGGGGAGGGTGTCGGTGCCGCGGCCCGCGGGGCGAGCGTTCGCGTACACCCAGGCTGCGACGGCGAGCTCCTTGGGGTCGGTCGCCAGGGAGGAGGTCCGTCCCGTGACGGCGCGCAGGGCGCCCTCGGGGCCGGGCAGGAACGCCACGACGGCGCCGCCCCCGGACAGCGCGGCCACGTGCTCCACGCCGACGGCTGCGATGGCGTTCACGTCGCGCGCGTCCGCCAGCTCACGGGTCGCCTGGTAGAGGGCGGCGGTGCGTTGCTCGCGCTCCCGCGCGGCAGCGGCCTGGGCGCGGATGCGGACCGTGAAGCCGCTCACGACGAGCGCCGTGACGAGGAGCACGGCGAAGGTGATCAGGTATCGGGCGTCGGCGATCGCGAAGGCGTAGAAGGGCGGGACGAAGAAGAAGTCGAGGGCGGCGACGCTCGCGACCGCCGCGACGATCGTCGCCCGCCGGGGCAGGCGGCTCGCGGCGAGCAGCACGCCCAGCAGATAGAGCATGGCCTGGTCGGCCACGGAGGTCCACGCGCGCAAGGGCAGGCCCACGGCGGAGATCGCGGCCACGATCGCCAGCGCGGCGAGCCAGGGCTGCCCCCGGGGCCGGGGGTCGCCCGTCGGGACGGGCGCGGCGGGCGCGCGCGTGCCGACGCCACCGGACTCCACGTGCGCGACGAGCACGTCGATGCCCTGGCCCGCCCGCACGAGCCAGTCCACGAGGTTGGGGCGCCACACCTCCGAGAGGCGCCGCCTGCCCGGGCGGCCGACCACGATGCGCGTCACGTCGTTCGCCCGCGCCGCCGCGAGGATCTCGTCGCCGACGCGTTCGCCTCGCACGACGAGAGTCTCCGCCCCGAGGCGGCCGGCGAGCACGAGATGCGCGCGGACACGGGCGCGATCGGCCTCCGGGAGCGCGTCGAAGGCGGGCGTCTCGACGGAGAGGGCGAACCACGGGGTCTTCTGACGCGCCGCCATGCGGGCGGCCGTGCGGACGAGGTCGGCGCTCTGCGGCGCGGGGGAGACGGCCACGAGCAGTCGATCGCGCGCCGCCGAGGGCCGCTCGATGCCCTGGTCGTGCCGCCACTCGGCGCCCTCGACGTCCACGCGCTCGGCGGTGCGCCTGAGCGCCAGCTCGCGGAGCGCGATCAGGTTGCCCTTCGTGAAGAAGCGCTCCATGGCCCGCTCGGCCTGGGCGGGGAGGTAGACCTTCCCCTCCTTCAGGCGCCGGAGCAGGTCGTCGGGCGAGAGGTCGACGAGCTCGATCTCGTCGGCGCGGTCGAGGATCGAGTCGGGGACGGTCTCCTGCACCGTGACGCCGGTGATCCCGGCGACGACGTCGCGCAGGCTCTCGACGTGCTGCACGTTGAGCGTCGTGTGGACGTCGATGCCGGCCCCGAGGAGCTCCTCCACGTCCTGCCAGCGCCGCGCGTGCCGCGAACCGGGCGCGTTCGCGTGCGCGAGCTCGTCCACGAGGACGAGGGTCGGACGCCGGGCGAGGATCGCGTCCAGGTCCATCTCGCGCAGCGTGACGCCGCGGTGGTCGACGATCCGCGGCGGGACGCGCTCGAGGCCGCGCGCGAGCGCCTCCGTGTCGACGCGGCCGTGGGTCTCGACGCAGCCGACGACGACGTCCTCGCCGCGGCGGCGCCGGGCGTGGGCGGCCTCGAGCATGGCGTACGTCTTGCCCACGCCGGGCGAGGCGCCGAAGAAGAGCTTCAGCCGGCCGCGGCGGGCCTTCTCCCGTTCGGCCGCGGCGCGGACGAGCAGGCTCTCGGGGGTGGGGCGACCGTCGTCGGGCACGGGGACAGCCTACGCCCTCACCGGATCCGATCGAGCGCGAGGTTGAGGAGAAGGACGTTCACCCGCGGCTCGCCGAGGATGCCGAGGGTGCGCCCCTCCACGTGCGCGTCGATGACGGCGAGGACGCGGACGGGATCGAGCCCGCGCGCCCGCGCGACGCGTCCGGCCTGCCACCGCGCCGCGGCGGGCGAGACGTGCGGGTCGAGGCCGCTGGCGGAGGCGGTCACGAGGTCCACGGGGATCGGGGCCACGTTCCCGGGGTCGGCCTCCCGGAGCGCCGCCACGCGCTTCGCGACGGCGTCGGCGAGGGCGGGGTTCGTGGGGCCGAGGTTGCGGCCGGCGGAGGCGGATGCGTCGTAGGACGTGGCCGAGGGCCGGCCCCAGACGTAGCGGGGGTCGTCGAAGGCCTGGCCGACGAGCTCGCTCCCGACCACGCGGCCGTCGCGGCGGACGAGGCTGCCGGCGGCACGGGCCGGGAACAGGAACCCGCCGAGGCCCGTCACGACCCACGGGTACACGACTCCGGTGAGGAGCGTCAAGAGGACGATCGCGACGAGGGCGGGGCGCAAATGGGCACGCATGGTGGACGACCTCAGACGAGCCGGAAGACGGTGAGGAGGAGATCGATGGCCTTGATCCCGACGAAGGGGGCGACGAGGCCGCCGAGCCCGTAGATCCAGAGGTTGCGGCGCAGGATCGCCGCCGCCCCCGCGGGACGGTAGGCGACGCCGCGCAGCGCGAGCGGGATGAGCGCCACGATGATCAGGGCGTTGAAGATGATGGCCGACAGGATCGCGCTCGTGGGCGAGTGGAGGCGCATCACGTCGAGGGCGCCGAGCGCGGGGTAGGTGCTCGCGAACGCGGCGGGGACGATGGCGAAGTACTTCGCGACGTCGTTGGCGAGGCTGAAGGTCGTGAGCGCCCCGCGGGTCATGAGCATCTGCTTGCCCGTCTCCACCACCTCGATCAGCTTCGTCGGGTTGCTGTCGAGGTCGACCATGTTCCCGGCCTCCTTGGCGGCCTGGGTGCCCGTGTTCATGGCGACGGCGACGTCCGCCTGGGCAAGGGCGGGCGCGTCGTTGGTCCCGTCGCCGGTCATGGCGACGAGGTGCCCCTGGGCCTGGTAGGAGCGGATGAGGGCGAGCTTCGCCTCGGGCGTCGCCTCGGCGAGGAAGTCGTCGACGCCGGCCTCGGCGGCGATGGCCCCGGCCGTCAGCACGTTGTCGCCCGTGATCATCACCGTCTTGATGCCCATCCGGCGCAGCTCGGCGAACCTTTCCCGGATGCCGCCCTTCACGATGTCTCGGAGCTCGATCGTGCCGAGCGCCCGCGCGCCTTCCGCGACCACCAGCGGGGTGGAGCCCGCACGGGCCCCCTGCTCGACGGCCCGGGCGACCTCCGCGGGGACGCGCCCACCGCGCGCGGCCACGAAGGCCGCCACGGCGTCGGCGGCGCCCTTGCGGATCTCGCGGCCCTCCACGTCCACGCCGCTCATGCGCGTCTGGGCGGTGAAGGGGACGAAGCGCGCCCCGAGCTCGGCCACCTTCCGTTCGCGGAAGCCGTGGCGCTGCTTGGCGAGCACGACGATGCTGCGCCCCTCGGGCGTCTCGTCGGCGAGCGAGGCGAGCTGGGCAGCGCCCGCGAGCTCCTCCTCGGTCACGCCTCCCGCGGGGAGGAAGGCGACGGCCTGGCGGTTGCCCAGCGTGATCGTGCCCGTCTTGTCGAGCAGGAGCACGTCCACGTCCCCCGCCGCCTCGACGGCGCGCCCGGACGTGGCGATCACGTTCTTGCGCACCAAGCGGTCCATCCCCGCGATGCCGATGGCGGAGAGGAGGCCCCCGATCGTGGTGGGGATCAGGCACACGAGGAGTGCGACGAGGACGGTGATCGAGACGATGTCGCCCTTGCCGGCGGCCTCCACGGCGAACCGGGAGAACGGCAGGAGCGTCGCGACGACCACGAGGAACACGATCGACAGCGCCGCGAGGAGGATGTCGAGCGCGATCTCGTTCGGCGTCTTCTTGCGGGAGGCGCCCTCGACGAGCGCGATCATGCGGTCGAGGAACGTGTCGCCCGGGTCGGCGCGGACCTCGACGACGAGCCAGTCCGACAGGAGGCGCGTGCCTCCCGTGACGGAGCTGCGGTCGCCCCCGCTCTCGCGGATGACGGGCGCGCTCTCGCCGGTGACGGCGCTCTCGTCGACGGAGGCCACGCCCTCGAGGACCGTGCCGTCGCAGGGAAGGACGTCGCCGGGCTCGACGAGCACGACGTCGCCCTTGCGGAGGTCCGCGGCGGGGACGACCGTCGACGCGGCGTCGCGCGCTCGGGACGCGAGGCGCTTGGCGGGCACGTCGCGCCGGGTGCGGCGCAACGCAGCGGCCTGCGCCTTGCCGCGGCCCTCGGCCGAGGCCTCCGCGAGGTTGGCGAAGTACACGGTGAACCAGAGCCAGGCGGCGATCGCCAGCACGAAGGCCGGGGGCGCGTCGCCCGGCACGAAGAGCGCTTGGACTCCGAGGACGGTCGTGAGGCAGGCCCCGACCCAGACGATGAACATCACCGGGTTGCGGACCTGACGCCGGGGCGAGAGCTTGCGCAGCGCGTCGCGGAGCACGGCGGCGGAGGGCAGGGACCGGCGCCAGCCTGCGAGGGGCGCGTCGGGAGCTCGGGGCGTTTCGAGGGCGGACATGGGGGGCTCCGGGGATGGCCGCGTTCAGCGCACCATCTGCAGGTGCTCGACCACGGGGCCGAGGGCCAGGGCCGGGACGAAGGTGAGCGCGCCGACCAGCAGGACGGTGGCGACGAGGAGCGCCACGAACAGGGGCCCGTGGGCGGGCAGCGTGCCCGGCCCGGCGGGGACGATCTTCTTGCGCGCGAGGGAGCCCGCGATGGCGAGGACGGCCAGGGCGGGCACGTAGCGGCCGACGAACATGGCGACCCCGAGGGCGAGGTCGTAGAAGGGCGTGTTCGCGGTCAGGCCGGCGAACGCGCTCCCGTTGTTGTTGCCGGCGGACGAGAACGCGTAGAGCATCTCGGAGAAGCCGTGCGGGCCGGGGTTGTTGAGCCCAACGCGTCCTTGCGGGAGGAGCGCCGCGACCGCGGTGCCGAGCAGCACGCACACTGCGGGCGCGAGGATGACGAGCGAGGCCATCTGCATCTCGAAGGCGCCGATCTTCTTGCCCAGGTACTCGGGCGTCCGCCCGATCATCAACCCGGCGACGAAGACGGCGACCAGGGCGAACACGACCATGCCGTACAGGCCCGAGCCGACACCGCCGAACACCACCTCGCCGAGCTGCATGAGCGCCATCGGCACGAGGCCGCCGAGGGGCGTGAACGAGTCGTGCATCGCGTTCACCGAACCGTTCGACGCGGCGGTGGTGGCGACGGCCCACGTGGCGCTGCCGGCGATGCCGAAGCGCACCTCCTTGCCCTCGAGGTTGCCGCCGTCCTGCGTGGCGGACGGCGTCGCGTCTACGTCGGGACGGGAGAGCGGGGGCGTCGGACGCGACTCCGCGAGCGCCGTCGCCACCATCAGGGGCACGAGGATCGCCGTCATGGCGAGGAGGAGCGCGAACCCCTCCTTCCTTGCGCCCAGCAGACGCCCCCACGTCGTGCACAGCGCCGCCGGGATCAGGAGGATCGCCAGGCACTGGAGCAGGTTCGACAGCGGCGTGGGATTCTCGATCGGGTGCGCCGAGTTCGCGTTGTAGAAGCCGCCGCCGTTCGTGCCCAGCTGCTTGATCGCCACCTGGGAGGCCACGGGGCCCACGGCGATCGTCTGCGTAAGGACCGGCGCGCCATCGGCGCCCGGCACGGGATCGACGACCGTGGCGTGCGGCGCGGCGTCGAAGGTCTGGACGACGCCCTGCGCAACGAGGGCCACCGCGAGGATCAGGGAGAGCGGCAGGAGCACGTACAGCGTCGAGCGGACGAGATCGACCCAGAAGCTGCCGATGGTCGAGACCTCGCGCCGGGCGAACCCGCGCACGAGGGCCACGAGCACGGCCAATCCGGTGGCGGCGCTCACGAAGTTCTGGACGCCGAGCCCGACCATCTGGGTCAGGTACGACATCGTCGACTCGCCGGCGTACCCCTGCCAGTTCGTGTTCGTCACGAACGAGATCGCCGTGTTGAACGAGGAGTGGGCCGACACGTCGCCGAGCCCGGCGGGGTTGAGGGGCAGCACGGTCTGGAGCCGCTGCAGCCCGTACACCACGAGGAAGCCCAGGAGGTTGAACGTGAGCAGGGCGCCGGCGTACGAGCGCCAGCCGGTCTCGGCGTCGGCTCGCACGCCGAGCAGCCGGTACGTGATGCGCTCGACCGGGCCGAGGACGCGGTCGAGGCCACACGGCTTCCCCGCGTACACCCGGGCCATGTAGAGCCCCAGGGGCCTGGCGAGGAGGAGCAGCAGCCCGACGTAGAGGGCGATCTGGAGCCAGCCGATGGAGCTCATTCGAATCGCTCCGGAGCGAGGAGGGCCACGAACAGGTAGACGAGGAGCCCGAGGGCGAGCACGCCCGCGACGATCTCGGCGAGACTCACGGCCGGCCTCCGGCGGGACGGTCGGAGCCACGACACGCGAGCCATGCGGCGCCGACGAACAGTGCGAGCGCGATGCCGAGGTAGAGCAGGTCGTCCATGGCAGCCTCCGCAGGTGCGGCGGCCCCGATGGTCGCCCCGCACCGGAGACGCTAGGACCGAGGGCCATTAACGGGCTGCTAAGAGCGGCGATCCGCGACCCGAAGGTGTCTGACACCTTCCGGTCGCCTTCGGGTCGGCCGACCCCCGGCGCCCCCGGAAGATCCCGAGCGGGGTTGCCCGCGCGAGCGCGTCACCGCGCGGGGCGGGTGATCCACGCGGAGAGCGCGGCCAGGAACGCGTCCCGCGCGTGGCGCTCGGCCCACGGAACGTGGCCACAGCGCGGGAAGCCGCGGTACTCGAGGTGGGGGATGAAGCGGCGCAGGAGGTCCCGCGTCTCGGGGCCCGGATGGGGGTCGTCGTCGCCGTGGAGCATGAGCACCGGGACGCGGATCGCGGCGAACGCGGCGGGCTCGAGCCCCTCGGCCTGGCGGCGCAGCACGTCGTTCCACGTCTCGTCGTGGCCGCGGGCGTCGGGCGGGGGTCCTTCCTGCGAGGCGGGGTCGGGCACGGGATCGGTGGCCATGGCGCGGTCGGCCAGGTCCCCGATCTCGGCGAGCAGGGCGTCCGCGAGCGCCGGGTCGCGGCACGCGGCGAGCCGCCGACGCAGGTCGTCGAGGCGGGCCCGGCCCTCCGGCCCCCGCCGTTCGTCGATGCGTCGACGATAGAGGGCGCGGGTCTCCTCGTCGTAGGTGCCGCACCCCACCAGGACGATCGATGCGACCTGGTCGCCGTGCGCCACGGCGTACGACATCGCGAGCATCGCCCCCCACGAGTGGCCCACGAGGACCGCTCCCGCCGGCGCGACCTCGCGCAGATCGGCGACGTGCTGCGCCACCGTCAGCGGCGCCGCCCCGGAGCGGCGCTGCCACGGCTCGAGCACCCTTGCGTGGAGGGCGAGAGCTCGCGCGAGGCCGGCCGCCGACCCCGGGGCGCCCGGGCCTCCGTGGAGCACGACGACCTCGGGCCCGGCCGTGCCGTGGCGTCGCACCTCGATCGGAGGGGGCGTGGACATGAGGGGAACGGCCCCCGTCGCGGAGTCAGTCGGCGACGCGCTCGGCGTGCGTGTAGACGTTCATCGCCGTCGAGCGCACGAACCCGACGAGGGTCAACCCGTACCGCCGCCCGATCTCGATCGCCAGCGAGGACGGGGCACCGACGGCCGCGAGGACCGGGACGCCGGCCATCACCGCCTTCTGCGCCAGCTCGAAGCTGATGCGGCCCGACACCAGCAGCACGCCCGCGGCGAGGGGCAGGCGGCGCGCTTCGAGCGCCCACCCGACGACCTTGTCCACCGCGTTGTGCCGGCCGACGTCCTCGCGTAGACAGAGGAGGCCGCCGTCGGAGTCGAAGAGGCCACAGGCGTGGAGGCCGCCGGTGCGGTCGAAGATCGGCTGCGCGGCGCGCATGCGGGTGGGGAGGGTCGCGAGCACCGACCGCTTCACGCGGAATCCCGGGGGCACGGGGGCCGCGGGGATCTCCAGCGAAGCGATGGAGCGCTTCCCGCACACGCCGCAGCTCGACGAGCTGTAGAGGGGCCGGTCCAGCTCGCGACCGGTCGGGGAGAGGAGCAGCTCGAGGTCCACCACGTTCCCCGCCTCCCCCGCTGGGAGGCCGGAGGGCCGCACGATCCGGACGATGTCGTCGGGGCCGGTGATCGACCCCTCGGAGAGGAGGAAGCCCCGGACCAGATCGTCGTCGTCCCCCGGGGTGCGCATGAGGACCGTCGCGGCCTTGCCCGCGAACCGGATCTCGAGCGGCGCCTCGACCGCGACCTGGTCTCCCTGGGGGGACTCGAGGGGACCGACCGACGCCGCGTGGACGACGGGGACGACGACCGTCGGGGGCAGCGGGGGGCCGTCGGGAGGGGGGGTGCCGGTCACGGGGGCATGATGCCATCGCCCTCGGCGCCCCCGGCCGACGTCGGTGCAGGGTCCGCGAGGGGCCGAGGCCGGCTGTCGTTACACACTGCACCCTGCGGCCCCCCGGGAGATGCCTCCTTCACCTCGCGGGCGAACGCGACGCGAACCGGGCCCTTCCACCCCTGTTGCTGGCGCCGACGCGGGCGGGTCGGGGGGGCAGGAAGGTCGATGCCAGGCTCTGCCATTGCGTCAGCCGGAGGAGTCTCATGACCGCGGCCGGATCGCGCCCGACGCCCCGAAGCATCGACGACGTCGTCGAGGGCGCCCTCGCCATGCACCGGGAGACACCGGGGGCCCTCCTCCCGGGCGCTGTTCCAGGCGGCCTGGGGCGTCCCCATCCTGGCCGAGCCCGGCCTGCGCATCCCGAACATGTTCGACGCCGCCATGGACGGCACGTTCAAGGCGCTCTACGTCCAGGGCGAGGACATCGCCCAGTCCGACCCCGACACCGAGCACGTCACGGCCGCGCTGCGCGCCATGGAGTGCGTGATCGTGCAGGACCTGTTCCTCAACGAGACCGCCAAGTACGCCCACGTCTTCCTCCCGGGGGCGAGCTTCCTCGAGAAGGACGGCACGTTCACGAACGCCGAGCGGCGCATCTCCCGCGTGCGCGCGGTGATGCCCCCCAAGGCCGGCATGGCCGACTGGCAGGCCACCGCCGCCCTCTCGACGGCGGTCGGCTACCCCATGCACTACGATCATCCGTCGCAGATCATGGACGAGATCGCCCGCCTGACGCCCACGTTCACCGGCGTGAGCTACGAGAAGCTCGACCGGCTGGGCAGCATCCAGTGGCCGTGCAACGACCGGGCCCCCGAGGGCACGCCGACGATGCACGTGGACGAGTTCATCCGCGGCAAGGGCAGGTTCGTCCTCACCGAGTACGTCGCGACGCCTGAGCGCACGAGTGCCCGCTTCCCGCTCATCCTGACCACGGGGCGCATCCTGTCGCACTACAACGTCGGCGCCCAGACGCGTCGCACGGAGAACTCGCAGTGGCACGCCGAGGACCGCCTCGACATCCACCCCCACGACGCCGAGCAGCGCGGCATCCGCGACGGCGACTGGGTCAGCATCACGAGTCGCGCCGGCGAGACCGCCCTCCGCGCCGTCGTGACCGAGCGCATGCAGCCCGGCGTCGTCTACACCACGTTCCACCACCCCGAGTCGGGCGCGAACGTCGTGACCACCGAGAACTCGGACTGGGCCACGAACTGCCCCGAGTACAAGGTCACGGCCGTCCAGGTGGCGGTGACCACGAGCCGATCCGACTGGCAGGAGCGCTTCCGCGAGCTCTCGAACCGCCAGCACGAGCTGCTGCCGCACCACCAGACGGCCCCGACGGCACCGGCCAAGGCCGCGAAGTAGCGGCGTCCCCGCCCCATCGGGGGTGTCCCCCCGCGCCCCCTGCGGCTCCCCGAGGATCGCCGCCCCCATGGACGCCCTGAAGCTCGTCAAGATGGCGAACGAGATCGCCACCTTCTTCGAGTCCGAGCCCGACCACGCCGTCGCGGTGGACGGCGTCGCGCAGC
>JAYTCP010000489.1:0-2658 GCA_043736435.1 Planctomycetia bacterium
TCCAGGGCGGGCTTGAATTCGAGGACGACCTCGGCGCCCGCGACGAGCCCGCGCACGTCGGCGACGAGCGGCGTGCCGAAGGCCTCGGGGCCGCCAAGAGTCCGCGACGCCTCGGCCGCCAGCGCGTAGGGGCCCGCGGCGAGGCCGAGCAGAGTGAAGCGGCCGTCGGGATCGGAGCGTCCGTTCACGACGACGCCGCCGGCGAGGGGCTTGCAGTGGAGCGAGGCGCCGGGCACCGGTCGCCCCTCGGGGCCGACGCAGCGGCCCCGCAGCGCGCCGACGCCGCGCGAGGCGACAAGGTCCACATCGGTGCGGCCCGCCTCGACTGGCGGGGTGCGGGACGGCAGGACGTCCACCGCGACGTGGCCCGGCGACCGCGCCTCGACGACGTACGTGCCAGCGGCGAGGCCCTGGAGCTCGAAGCGCCCGTCGGGGCCCGAGAGGTCCTGGCCCGCGACGCCGCCGCTTTCGGGATCGAGCGCGACGACGAGCGCGTGCGCGACGGGCGTGCCGTCGGCGTAGCGCACGCGGCCAAAGAGCCGGTTCTCCTTCGCGAGCACGATCGTCGGCTCGTCGCCGCCCGGGACGCGCATCTCGCCGGTGCCCCAGGCGTGGTCGGCGGCGGTCGCCCGGAGCGCGTACGTCCAGGGCGGGAGGTCGTGGACCACGAACCGGCCCGCGTCGTCGGTGACGGCGACGATCTCGAACGGGTGCATCGCGATCCCCGTCGAGCTCCAGTCGCGCCCGTTGCCCAGCGCGGGCGGGAGATCCGCGTTCTGGAACTCGACCTGGGCGCCCGCGACGGGCTCGCCCGCGTCGTTGACCACGCGGCCGCGCACGTCGTAGCCCTTCGAGAGCCCGACGGTCACGCCTTCGAGCGCCCCGCTCGCGGGGACGTCGAGCGCCGCGGTGGCGCCCGGCGCGAAGCCGCTCGCCACGGCGCGCACGATCACGGGCTTGCGCTCGCCCGTGGCGTCGACCGGCAACGGCGCCTCGAAGCGGCCGTCCGCGTCGACGGGTACGCGGGGGGCCGACTGCCACACGGCGACGACCTCGTAGCGCTCCTCGAGCACGGCCTTCGCGAGCGCCACCTGCACGAACGCGCCCGCGGCCGGGCGCCCACTCTCGGTCGTGACGCGTCCGCGCACGATGCCCGTCGCACGGAGCACCACCGTGAGCGGCGGGCCGCCCGCGGGGGCGTTCACGCTCGCCGGGATCGAGCCCGGGCGCGCAACGCGCAGGGCGACGCTCTCGCCCGCGCGCACGCCGCCGACCGTGAAGGCGCCCTCGGTGTCGGTCCCCGTGGGCACGACGTCGCCGCGGCCGATCCCCTCGACCGTGGCGCCGGCGACGGGGCGCCCCTCCGCGTCGACGACGCGTCCCTGAACGATCGCGCCCTGGACGAGCCGCAGCTCGCGCACGACCTCGCCCACGCGCGGCACGGTCACGATCGCCGAGGTCGCGGGGCCGCCAGCGTCGCGCCAGCCGCCGCCGGGGCTCGGCTCCTGCACGAGCCCTTCCTTCGCCACGGCGAGCCGCGCGCGGCCCTCCGCGAGGCCGTCCACGCGCCAACGCCCCTCGCCGTCCGTGACGGTCGACGTGCGCACGAGGCCCGCGAACGGGTCCCAGAGGTCCACCGACACCGTCGCGCCCGCGACCGCCCCCTCCGGCCCGACCACCGTGCCCGCGAGCGCCGCCGCGGGCCGCATCACGACGTCGACCGTGGTCTCCTCGCCGCCGAACACCCACGGGTTCGTCCACAGCCCCGCGTCCGCCACGGGCACGCGCACGTAGCCCGGCTTGCTCGCGTCGAAGTGGACCGTCTTCGCCTCGGCTTCCCCTTCGCCCCTCGCCGGGCCGTTGACGAGCCCGCCCAAGGGCACGTCGATCCGGTACCGGCCGTCGGGGCCCGACGTCGCCGTGAGGTACGTGGGGTGGTGCCGTCGCCACACGGCGAGCCGCACCGCCACGCCCTCGAGGGGCGACCCGCTCCCTTCCTGCGTCACGCGTCCCACCACGCGGCCGCCGTCGAGCGTGACGTCGAACGTCGAGACGCCGGGCACCTCGAGCACCCCGACGCGCGCCGGAAGCCCGCCGGCGCTGCGCACCGCGAGCGACCACGCTCCGCGCGGGATCGCGTCGAACCGGTACCTCCCGTCGGTCCCCGTCGTCGTCGCGTGGAGGACCGGCCCGACCGGCGCGGGCTCGCGGGCCTCCATCGCCTCCCGCGGCGGAAGCACGAGCACGGGGAGGCCCGCCACGGGCTCGCCCGTCGCCGAGCGCACGCGCCCCGACAGGGGGAAGCCCGTCTCGAGCGCGATCGTCACCGTGAACGCGGCGCCGCCGCGCCGCACCGTCTCGAGGCTCGCGCCGCCCGCGGCGAGGCCCGCCGCCTCCGCGCGAAACGTCCAACGCTCCGCCGCCAGGTCGTCGAAGCGCGCGATGCCGTCCGTGCCCGTCATGCGCTCCGCCGCCGCCTCCTCGGCCCGGCCGTCCCAGTCCTCGGGCGCCACCGTCGAGCGCGTGCGGAACGCGCGCACCTTCGCGTCCTTCACGGGCGCCGCCGCCGTCCCGAGCACGCGCACGTCCACGCGAATCGCCGCGTCCAGCCACAGCGTGCCGACGTCGCGCGGCGTCCCCTCCGCGAGCGACAGCCCC
>JAYTCP010000490.1:0-1692 GCA_043736435.1 Planctomycetia bacterium
AAGGTCTGGTTCACCCACCTCAACCACACGAACCCGTTGCTCGACCCGAAGAGCCCGGAACGGGCAGCGCTGCCCGAAGGCTTCGGCGTCGCCGAGGACGGGATGGTGTTCGAGCTGTAGCGGGACGCCAGGTTCTTCCCCGACCGAGCTCCGTATGGCCCGTATGGTCCGGATGTTCCGAATGGACTAGCGGAGGGCACGACTCGCACGCGATCGGGCGCGCCCCGCTCCGGCCCGCGCGAGCGGTCGCGCCCGCCCTTCCGCCTATGTGAGCCCCCTTCTGCCGTGGACCTAGCGAAGGCTCGTGAGCGCCCTGCCTCCGTCGAGGGCGTGGTGGGCGCCGGTGATCCATCGGGCGCGGGGGCTCACGAGGAACGCCACCAGCTCCGCCGCGTCCTCGGGCATGCCGACGAAGCCCAGCGGGTGGGTCTGCTTGCCGCGTTCGAGGAAGGCGGGGTAGTCGGGGACGGCCTTGCTCGCCTCGTGCAGGTTCGTGACGATGACGCCGGGGTTGATCGAGTTCACGCGCACGCCCGCCGGCGCGAGCTCGAGCGCGAGGCACTCGGTCAGCATGTCGAGGCCGGCCTTCGCGATGCAGTAGGGTGCGAGGTTCGCGTAGGGGCGCACGCCCGCCACCGAGCACACGTTCACGATCGACGCGCCCTTCGCGGCCCGAAGCGCCGGGATCGCGGCGCGGCAGAAGAAGAAGGGGCCCTTCAGGTCCGTGTCGAGGAGGCGGTCCCACTCGGCCGTGGTCGTCGTCTCGATGGGCCCGCTCCCGATCACGCCCGCGTTGTTCACGAGGATCGAGAGCGCGCCCAGCTCGCGCACCGTCGTCTCGACGGCGGCCTTCGCGTGGGCCTCGTCCCGGGCGTCGCCCGCGATGCCGACGGCCTTTGCCCCGGCCGCGCGCAGCTCGGCCACGACCCCGTTAAGGAGCGCCGCACGGCGGCCCGTGACGGCGACCGCGGCCCCCTCGCGGGCGAGCCGCAGCGCGATCGCCCGACCGAGCCCGGAGGTTGCCCCCGTCACCAGCGCGACGTGTCCTGCGAGCTCGAGAGACATGCGCGTGCCCTCCGGTGTCCGTGCTCACCGGCCGTACGGAAGCATGGGGGCCGCGCGTCGTCTCCCGCGCGCGCGGGAGTTCCCGTCACGCGACGGGCGTCCGTCACTCGACCGGGGGAACGAGTCCCAGGGCGGCGTCGAGGCGGCGCAGGTCGTCGGGAACCGGGGCCGTGATGGTCAGCGGGGCGCCCCCGACCGGATGGGGCACCGTCAGGTGCTGCGCGTGGAGCGCCGGGCGCGGGCAGCGGGCGCGCGGCGGGGCGTCCGGGCCGCCGTACTTCGGGTCGCCGACGAGTGGGCAGCCCTCGCGCGCGAGCTGGGCCCGGATCTGGTGCGTCTGGCCCGTGTGCAGGCGGATCGCGAGGCGCGCACCCCCGGGCCCGCGGGCCACCACCTCGTAGTCGAGCGTGGCCGGCGTGGCGTCGTCCACCCCCTCGTCGTCGGCGACGTCGTGCGCGCGCGTGACGCGCCGCACGAAGTCGCGCACGAGCACGCTCTTGAGCGTCGCACGGTCCTTCGCGGGCGCGCGCGCGACCCAGGCGAGGTAGCGTTTCTCGACGCCGACCCGCCGCCGGAACGCCTCGGAAAGCCTCGACGCGGCCTTCGACGACTTCCCCACGATCATGG
>JAYTCP010000491.1:0-4083 GCA_043736435.1 Planctomycetia bacterium
CCCGTCGGCGGCGCCGCCGCGCAGGGCGAGAAGCCGGTAGAAGCACTCGTTGCACAGGTAGCCGCCGGCGTCGTCGGAGGGCTCGGCGCCGATCTTTACCGACGCGAGGCGCGCGAGGATGGCGGCGACGGGGAGGGCCGTGGGGATGGTCTCGGGGGCGCCGGGGGCGAGGACGTCGCGGGGCGGCGGGCGGCCCGCCTCGTCGGGCGGGCGGTGGCGGTGGTACTCGTTTCGCGCAACCCGCTCGACGTGGATGCGGTCGCGGCCGAGGCCGAAGGACACGACGACGCGGGGCTTCACGGCATCGATGGCCGCCCGCAGCGGCGCCTCGACGGCGTCGTAGACGACCGGCAGGCGCAGGGTGACGACGCGGTGGCCGGAGATCGTCGTGCCTTCGAGGCGCTTCACGATCTCCCAGGATGGATTCGTAAGACGTCCGCCGAACGGTTCGAACGCGGTGACGAGGACCGTGGGGGAGTCTGCGGGGGGCGGCGGGGGCGCCTTCGACGAGGGCGGCGAGCACGCCGCGAGCACGAGCGCGAGCGCGAAGATGGCGAGACGGCGGCGCGTGAGGCCCATGGCCGCCATGCTACGGGAGAGTCGGGTGCGGAGCGGCGCCGACACGCCACAGGGTGAGGCGCCCCGCGTCGGGACGTGGAGGAAGCGGGTCGCGCGCGAGCAGGGGAAGGCCCGCGGCGGCGAGGTCGCCCTGGAAGTCCTTCGCGTGGAGGCGCTCCGGGTCGGTGATCCACGCCTCGCCACCCGGCGCGAGGTGGGCCGCGAGGAAGCGCGCGACGGCGGGGCCGTTGCGGGCCTCGTAGAGGACGTCGGCCCCGACGATCAGGTCGAACGCGGGCAGCGGCGGCGGAGCGCGCCAGTCGCAGACGACGCCCTCGGTGGCGGTCCAGCCGTTCGCCGCGGCGCTGGCGCGTGCGCACGCGACGGCCACGGGCTCCCAGTCGAGGAAGGTGACGGTGGCGCCGCGCGCGCACGCGGCAAGCCCCTCGAGCCCCAATCCGCAGCCGAGCACGAGCACGCGCTTCCCCGGGAGGGCCTGGCCGGCGAGGAGTCGCTCGGCCAACGCGAACGCGGAGGGCCAGAGGGTCGCCCAGTAGGGCATCCGGCCGTCGTTGCGGTCGAACTCCTCCTGGGTGAGGCGGTCGAGGAGGGAGTCGGGGTCGTTCAGGGTGAAGAGGCCGATCTCGGCTCCGCCCACGGCCACGCGCTCCCACCGGAAGGGGTAGGCGGAGGTCAGGTCGGAGGGCGGAATCGGATCGCGGGAGCCTCGGCAGGCGCTACCTTCGCCTGCGTCGGCATCGCGTCCCGGTGCCGTAGAAGAACCACCGACCATGTACGTCCTCCGCACCGTCTTCCTGCTGACGCTCCTCACGCTGCTCCTCGTCTGGCTCGGCCAGGCGGTGGGCGGGCGCACGGGCATGATGATCGCCCTCGCCCTCGGGCTTGCCCTCAACTTCTTCAACTACTGGTTCAGCAGCAGCCTGGTCCTCAAGGCGTACGGCGCCCGGACGCTGGCACCGGGGGAGGCCCCCGCCCTCGAGCAGGACGTTCGAGAGCTCTGCGAGGCGGCCGGCCTCCCGATGCCCAAGCTTGCGATCGTGCCGAAGTCGACCCCGAACGCGTTCGCGACCGGGCGCAACCCCGAGCACGCGGTGGTGGCGGTGACCGAGGGGCTGCTGGAGCTCTGCAGCCGCCGCGAGGTGAAGGCCGTGCTCGCGCACGAGATCTCGCACGTGAAGCACCGCGACATGCTCACGATGACCCTCGTCGCGGGCGCGGTGTCGGCCATCTCGGTGCTCGCGATGATGGCCCGCTTCGGCTCCATGTTCGGCGGCCGCCGCTCCGACGGCGACCGCGGGGGCGGCTTCGCCATGCTCATCGCGGCCCTCGTGGCCCCGTTCGCCGCCATGCTCGTCCAGATGGCGATCAGCCGCTCGCGCGAGTACGCCGCCGACGACGGCGCCGCCGCGTACGGCCGCGACCCCGAGGCGCTCGCCGACGCCCTCGAGAGGCTCCACGCCGAGATCCCCCACCGCGAGCCCATGTCCGCCACGGGCGCCACGGCCCACATGATGATCGCGAACCCCATGCACGGGCTCGCGACCCTCTTCAGCACCCACCCGTCGCCCGAGAAGCGCATCGCGCGCCTGCGCGCCATGGCAGCGGGGCGGTAGGCGCCCGCAGGGAACCATCCGTTCCGCAACAACCGTCGTCAACTGACGACGGTTGTTGCGGAACGGATTGTGCAATCCGATACCGGGGGTCCGGCGCGCCCCCCGGTCGGCGAACTGGGCGTACGATGGACTCCGTACGCGCAGGCGTCGGAGGCGGTCCCATGAAGCGCTCGTCGTCGAAGAAGAAGTGGATCCTGAGCCTTTTCGCCCTGTTCCTCGCCGCCTGCGGCGGGGGCGGTTCGGGCGGGACGCCGCCGCGCACGGGCTTCCTCAACGCCGACGCCCGGGGGATCTCCGGCGGCGGCGCGTCCCTCGCGGCCCCGCCGGGCGCCGACGCCTCGGCGGCGGCGGAGGAGATCGGTCGGGCCATCGAGGAGGCCGACCTCTACCGCCTCGATGGGGACCGCCTCTACCTCCTCAACTCGTGGCGCGGCCTCGTCGTCGTCGATCTCGCGGCCCCCGCGCTCCTCGGCCGCCTGCCGATGACCGGCGTGCCGCGGGAGATGTTCGTCCGCGGCTCGCACGCCTACGTGATGCTCGCAGGCTTCGACGGCGGCACGCAGGTCCTCGACGTCTCCATCGCGACCCCCGCCGCCCCCAGCCTCCTCGGCACCTTCCCCCTCGCCGGCGGCTATCGGACGAGCCGTCTCGTGGGCGGCGTCCTCTACGTGCTGACCGACGTCGCGGCCCACTCCTTCCTCGCCACGGACTCCCTCTCGGCGGTCGCCACGCTCGCGATCCCCGGGGGCGCGACCTTCGCCCACGCCACGGACGCGTTCCTCTTCGTCGCCGCCGACGACGGCTCGGGCGGCACGCGCGTCCGGCTGGTGGACATCTCGAGCCCTGGCGGCGCGATGACGCTGCGCGGCTCGCGGACGTTCCCGGGCCGGCTCTCGGACGCGGAGAAGCTGCACTTCGGCGCGGGCACCCTACGCGTGGTGACGCACGACTGGAGCAACGGGGGGCTTTCGCACCTGTTCGTCGTGGACGTGTCGGCCCCCGACGCCCCCACGATCCTCGGCACGCTCGCCCTCGCGCGTGGAGAGCAGCTGTTCGCCACCCGGTTCACCGACGAGGCCGCGTTCCTCGTGACCTTCGAGCAGGTGGACCCGCTGTGGGTGATCGACCTGCGCAACCCGAACGCGCCCACGATCTCGGGCTCGCTGACGGTGCCGGGCTGGTCCACGCACCTCGTGGCGCTCCCGGGCCGCCTCGTGGCGCTGGGGATCGATCCCGCCGACTGGCACGCGACGGCGTCCCTGTTCGACGTGTCCAATCCGGCGCTTCCGACGCTCGCGTCGCGCGTCGACTTCGGCTGGGGCTGGTCGTCGGCGTTCGAGGACGTGAAGGGCTTCGGCGTCTTCGAATCCGACGGCCTCGTGCTCGTGCCGTTCTCGGGCGAGCGGAACGAGCTCGCGGTGCTCGGGCTGTCGCCGACGGCGCTCACGCTGCGCGGCGGCATCGGCGCGGAGGGGACCGTCGTGCGCGGCTTCCCCCACGCGCGCGGCCTGTGCGCGATCTCCACCGAGGAAGTCGTCCTCGCGAATCCCACGTCGCTCGGGGTGACGGGGCGCGTCACGATCGCGGAGAACGTGGCCGACGTGCTGCGCCTGCCGGACGGGCGCCTCGTCCAGGCGCTGCGTCGATCGGCGGGCTGCCGCGTGGGCGGCGTGGACCTGCCGATCCAGCTGTCGCGGGCGTTCCCGTACGGCGAGTCGGTGGCCGTGACCGGCTGGGACGACACGGGATCGGCCGCGTACGTGATCGACTTCTCCGTGGCACCCGCCGCGGTCTCGGCGCGTCTCGCGCTGGGCTCGGCCGGGTACCCCACCCCCGTCGATCGCGGCTGGGGCATGGCGGCACCGGACGGCATGGGGTGGTGGGGTGGCGG
>JAYTCP010000492.1:0-3012 GCA_043736435.1 Planctomycetia bacterium
ACCCCAGGTTGGGCGTGTTCGAGTACGTGAGATTCGTCGGCGCGCCCAGGGTCACCGTGATGTTGACCGTCCCCGTCGTGCTGCCCACCGCGTTCGTCGCCGTGACCGTGTAGGTCGCGGCGGAGGTGACCGTGGTGGGGGTGCCGCTGATCACGCCGGTGGAGGTGCTGAGCGCGAGTCCCGCGGGGAGGGCGGGAGACACGCTCCAGGAGGCGACGGCCCCCCCGGAGATCGTCGGCGAGTTCGCCGTGATCTCGGTCCCGGTCGTGTAGGAGACCGGCGTCGTGTAGGAGAGCCCGGTGGGCGCCGTGAGCGACGCGTCGACCCGTACGTTCACCGTCGCGGTGGTCGAGCCGGACACGTTCGTCGCGGTCACGACGTGGTCGGTTGCCGCGGCCGAGGCCGTCGGCGTGCCCGAGATGACGCCGGTGGTCGTGTGGAGCGACAGCCCCGCCGGGAGAGCAGGCGCGACGCCGTACGACGCGATGGGGCCCCCCGTGCTCGCGGGGGAGTTCGGGGTGATCGCCGTGCCGACGACGTAGATGGCGGGCGTGGTGTACGAGAGCCCCGCGGGGGCCGCGACGTTCACCGTGATGGCCACCGTGGCGGTCGTGCTGCCGGCCGTGTTGGCGGCCGTGACCGTGTACACCGTCGACGCGCTCGTGGCCGTCGGGGTCCCCGAGATGATGCCGGTGGTGGCATGGAGCGAGAGTCCCGCGGGGAGCGCGGGCGCCACGGTGTAGCTGAGGACGGCGCCGCCGCTGCTCGAGGGCACGTTCTGGGCGATGGGCCCGCCGGTCGCGTAGACCACGGGCGTCGTGTACGTGAGCGAGGCGGGCGGCGCGGAGTCGGTCACGCGGAAGTACTGGCCGCGCGCGATGCCCGCGGGAGCGGGGTTCGTGTGGACGTTCGCGTAGTAGAGCGCGGGAGCGGCGAGCAGGCCCGCGAAGGTGCGCCCGGTGAAGGACACGTCCCCCGAGACGAGGTCGCCGGCCACGACCACGTTCGTCCCACCGAGGAAGTCGATCAGGATGGGCCCGTTCACCCCGACGGCGCCCCCGTGGGTGTGCGCGCCGATCAGCGTCGCCGCCGGCGGCGACACCATCGTGAGGTCGAACGAAGCCGCGTGCACGCCGGTCACGAGGAGGCGGGCGGAGCCGGAGGCGGCGGGGTCGACCACCGTGGTCTCCTCGGCGCCCGAGAGCAGCGCGCGGAAGGTGACCGGGTTCTGGGTGAGCTGGCCGCGGACGAGACCGCCCGGTGCCGCCACCGTGAGGAGGTTCACGTGGAACGCAGCCGGGTCGCCGAGCAGGCGCGCATAGAGCGTCTGGTCGAGGGCCACCGGCCCCGTCGCCATGCCGGTCCCCGCATCGACCGCGAAGCCCGCGCCAGCGCGCAGGTCGAGGACGCTCGCTCCGGTCGCTCCGAAGGCGCCGAGCCGCACCTCGGCGGCCGTGATGGCCGCGATGCCCTGCGTCGGCGGCACGGCATGGACGGCCTCGCCGGCCGTGAACGAGAGCAGCTCGAGCGTGCACCCGCCGCGCGCGCCCGCATCGACGACGGCGAGCTCCTCGGAGCCCGCGAGCGTCGCCCAGAGCCCTTCGGAGCCGCTGCGGGCCTGGCCTCGGGCGATGCCCAGGGGTGCGAGCGCGGTGTGGACGTTCACGTAGAAGGAGGGCAGGCCCTGGACCATGCGGCAGAGCACGGGGACCGGCACGACGAGGTCGTCCGTGATCGTCCCGGCCGTTGCGTTCACCGTGGCCGACGGGCCGAGCAGGTCGAGGATCACGGGGCCATCGGTGCCGGCCGGACCGGCGTGGACGTGGCCCAGCGCGAGGGTCCCGACGGCGGGGGCCGCCATCGCGATGACGTAGTGGAGGGAGAGGTCCGAGCCGATCGCGAGGGTCGCCGCGCCGCGCGACGCCGGGTCGATCACGGTGGTCTGCTGCGAACCCAGCAGGACCGCGTGGATCTCCCGCGGGGGGTTGATGCCGAGCTGCCCGCGTACGAGGCCTTGCGGCCCGCCGCTCGTCCGGACCTGGACGTAGTAGTAGCCGGGGAGGGACAGGATCTCGTCCGCGAGCACGGGATCGAGCGTCAGACCGCCCGTAGCGGTCGACGTCGCCAGGTCGAAGCTCGCGCCGCCGAGGAAGAGGTCCAGCACGAGCGGGCCGTTCTCGCCCGCGAATCCGCGGTGGAGCGCGAGGCCCGTGACCCCGGAGACCCACGACGCCTCGCCCGTGACCGCGAACGTCAGGGCTCCGTCCTCATGGAGGTCGAGGATCGCGGTGCCCGTCGCGTCGGCGTCGACGACGGTGGTCTCGCCGGCCCCGCTCAGGGCGGTGGCGAGGACCAGGCGGGGCGGGTGATCGCCTCCGCTGGGGGCGCCGTACCCGCCGCACGAGGCGGCGACGGTCGAGACGAAGACGGAAAGCCCGACCCGGATCCAAGTTGCGCGGTTCAAGTGTGGCCCCCGCTCCCCCGTGAGGGAGACTTGCCACCCCTGACCGTAGTACCCTAGCCCATGCCTTGCACGTACAAGGCCCATCCACTATCGCGGACCTCCGCCCCGGACGCAAGGGGCTTTCGTTCCGGGCGGGTCGCGGTGCCGCCCCCCCCGATTGCCGAAGGATCCCCCCCGGTCCGACGTACCCTGCGTGGGTCCGTGTTCGGTCCCCCCCGTCTCCGGAGCATCCCGCCGTTGGACATCGACCGGTCGGCCCTCACCGAGGCGGTGCGCGTCTGTGCCTGCTTCAACCTGCGCCGCGCCGCGCGCGCCGTCACGCGCCTGTACGACGACGTCCTGGGGGCGGGTGGGCTCCGGTCGACGCAGTTCGTCGCCATCGTGGCGATCGAGGCCTCGGGGGGGGCCACCCTTCCCCGTCTCGCGAAGAGCCTCGGTGTCGACCGGAGCACGCTGACACGCAATCTGAGGCCGCTCGTCAGGGCCGGGTTGGTCAACCTGTCCGTCTCCCGCGGGGCGAAGAGCACGACCGCGCGGCTGACTCCCAA
>JAYTCP010000493.1:0-1963 GCA_043736435.1 Planctomycetia bacterium
CCGCGAATCCCCGTGCCGGGCGTCAGCGCGCCGCGTGTCCCCCTGCCGCGGGTCAGCGTGCCTGCGGTCGTGACGTCGCCCCTCGTCGGGCGGGCTTCCCCGGCCGCCTCCGCCGTTCGCCGCCGGATCGTCGACGAGCAGGGAGAAGACCTCGCCGTCGGTCGGCGGGTCGTCGGGGTCGCGCGCGCGCTCGAGCGCGGACGCGATGCGGCGCGAGACCTCGCGCACGGCGTCGTCGTCGTCGCCCGCGATGCGCAGGTTGCCCCGGCGCACGGTGACGGCCACGCCGAAGCGCTCGCGGATCGCACGCAGGTTGCGGTCCATGGAGCCGAAGAGGAGGCGCTGCTCCTGGGCGTCCTCCACCGGAATCTGTCGCTCGGCCATCGATGCTCCTGGGTCCGGGGTGGGATTCTACCGGAGGAGGGACCACAACCAGGCAACGGGGGCGGCCAGCAGGATCGAGTCGATCATGTCGAGGAGGCCGCCCATCTCCGGGAGGAGGGCGCTCGAGTCCTTGACGCCGCAGCGCCGCTTCAGGGCGCTCTGGGTGAGCCCCGCGAAGATGGAGGCCGCCCCCAGGCACAGGCCGAGGAGGAGGGCCTCGGCCGTCCCCGTCACGAAGCCGGGGAGGGGGCCCACGACGGCCAGGACGCCCACGGCTGCCCCCGCGGAGAACGCGAGGCCCCCGGCGGTCCCCTCCCAGGTCTTCCCCGGGCTGACGGAGGGGATCATCTTGTGGCGGCCGATCGCCTTCCCGACGACCCAGCCCCCGATGTCGCTCGCCTTCGAGGCGACCACGGTGAAGGCGATGGCGCGGGCCCCGAGGGGACCGTCTCCGACCTCGCGGAGGAGCCCGAACAGGTAGCCGACGTAGACGACGGGGAAGAGCGTGGCGAGGAGGCGCTCGAGGTCGCCCGGGCGCGGGAGGCGCATGTGCGGCAGGAAGGCCGCGAGGACGGCCGCGGCCACGAGCAGCGAGCGGATCTCGCCGCGGAGCGCGGGATCGGCCGGAGCCACGAGCCCGAGGCCCGCGAGCGCCGCCGAGAAGCCCACGGCGACGCGCAGGTCGGCCGGGCAGCCGGCCTTGCCCGTCATGGTCGCGACCTCGTAGGCCGCGCCCGCCGCGAGGAGCAGCAGGACCACGTCGGTCGGGGCCGACGAGCCCGAGCGGTCGTGCCAGGCGAGGAGCCCGAGCACCACCGCCAGGACCGCGGGCGCGACGGTGAGGCGGACCCAGAGGGCCTTCGCCTTCGAAGGCCGCGGCGCGGGCGCGTCGGTCATCGGGCGCGCTACTTCCGCACCAGACCGCCGAAGCGGCGCTCGCGTGTCCCGTACTCGGCGAGGACGGCCTCGAGCTCCTCCTCGCGGAAGTCGGGCCAGGGCGTGTCCACCACGCAGATCTCCGCGTAGGACAGCTGCCAGAGCAGGAAGTTGCTCACGCGCTGCTCGCCCGCGGTGCGCACGAGCAGGTCGAGGGGCGGCATGGCGGGCTGGTACATGCGGGCGGCGAACGCCGCCTCGTCGATGGCCCCGGGCGCGAGACGGCCGGCCGCGACGTCCTCGGCCAGGCGGCGCGCCGCGTCCACCATCTCCATGCGCCCGCCGTAGTTGAGCGCGAGGCAGAGGGTCATCTTCGGGTTGCGCTCGGTCAGCAGGCGCGTCTCGTCGAGCGCCTGCCGGACGTGCGCGGGCAGCTCGTCGAGGCGGCCGATCGCCGTCAGGCGGATCCCGTTCTCCATGAGCTCGCCGCGCTCCTCGATCAGGTACCGGCGGAGCAGGCGCCAGAGATAGGTCACCTCGTGGCGCGGCCGCTTCCAGTTCTCGGTGGAGAACGCGAACAGGGTCAGCTGCTCGAGGCCGAGCCGCGCCGCGTGCCTCGTGATCGCGCGCACGCTCTCCGCACCGGCTCGATGGCCCTTGATGCGGCGCTGTCCGCGCGCCTCCGCCCAGCGCCCGTTGCCGT
>JAYTCP010000494.1:0-1681 GCA_043736435.1 Planctomycetia bacterium
GGGCGGGGAGTCGCCTGCTCCGCTCTGCGGACGACCGCGCACCCGCCTGCGGCCCGATCCGCACGGAACGCCCCCTCCCCCCCGCGCCCCCCCTCTCCCAGGGCGCATGCCACTGGGGTTGTGCGCGCCGACGACCCGGGTCCATGCCCGGCACGCTGCTCGCATCGTGCCGACTGGCCCCCCCCTCTCCCGGAGTACCCCCATGGCCCCCCGCACGCGAAAGTCCTCGGCCAAGGTGAAGGCTCTCCGGACGCCGAAGGCCCGCCGGAAGGCGGCCCCGCCGCCGAAGAGGCTGGCGGCTGCCCCGAAGGCTGCGGCCCGCAAGCCCGCGGCTCCGACGCCGGCGGCATGGCCGGCGCCCACGCCGCCCGTCCGGCCCCGCGGCCCCGGCGCGCCGTCGAGCCGCGCCCCGAGGACGGGGCCAGGCCCGGTCCTTTCGAGCGGGACCGAGGTGCTCGCCCGCCCGGAGGTCTCGGCCGCCGCGACGCGCTGGGCCCTCGTGACCGCCCGCGACCTGATGCGCGAGAACGTCGTGACCGTGTCGAAGGACACGCCTCTCTCCGAGCTCGAGCGCATCCTGTCGGACCAGAAGATCACCGGCGCCCCCGTCACCGACGAGAGCGGCCACATCGTGGGCGTGGTCTCGGTGCGGGACCTGATCGACCGCTACTCCGAGGACTCGGACGCGAAGCCCCGGCGTGGGCCCGGCTTCTTCGAGCTGTCGTCGGAGGAGCTCCTCGAGCAGGACTTCGAGTCCTTCGAGATCCCCGAGGAGGCCGAGGAGACGGTGGCCGACATCATGACGGCCGACGTCGTGAGCGTCCCGGAGGACGCGGGCATCCGCGAGATCGCCAAGACGATGACCGAACGCAAGGTGCACCGGGTGCTCGTCGAGCGCGAGGGACGGCCCGGGGTCCACATCGGGATCGTCGGCACCTTCGAGATCCTCGACATGCTGGCCGAGTGACGGCGCAGGAGACCCCCATGAAGCCCCCGTTCTCCAAGATCCTGTGCCCCACCGACCTCTCCGACACGGGCGACTCGGCGGTCCCGGTCGCGTACGCGCTGGTCGCCGACGGAGGCGTCGTGCACCTCGTCCACGTCCACGAGCCGGCATTCGTGCTGAGCCCGCTCGACGGCACCCCGATCATGCCGCTGCCCGGGTCGGCGGAGGGGCTCGAGTCCGTAGAGCGCCGGGCGCACCAGCGCCTCCGCCGCCTCGTCCCCGACGCGGCCGTCGCGCGCGGCGTCCGGACCGAGCACGCGGTCATCCACGACTCCGACCCGGCCACGATCATCGACCGCGAGGCGCGTCGGCTCGGCGTGGACGCCATCGTGATCGGCACCCACGGCCGCACCGGCCTCGGGCGCGTCCTCATGGGCTCGGTGGCCACCGACGTGCTGCGGCGGGCGGGCGTCCCCGTCCTCCTCTGCCGCGGCCGCAAGAACTAACCAAAGGTGTCAGACACAAACGAGCAGTTCTGACCTCCCCCTGCCGCCGGTCGCAAGGGCTTGCGCCGCGCTCGCAGGGGCCTCAGGGGGTTCGGGGGGGCGTCATCGACGCCCCCCGCCGGGGGTCGAACTAAGGGCCTGTCACGAAATAACTTAGTCAATCTTAGCCCGACGACGCGTGGGTTTCGCGGGCCGGATCGTGTAGTTCCAGTCGCCGTGGAAGTCGCTG
>JAYTCP010000495.1:0-3447 GCA_043736435.1 Planctomycetia bacterium
CCCCGGAGCCCCCCCCATGAACGCCCCCATCTACCTCGCCGGCGCGGTCCGCACCCCCATCGGCAAGTTCGGCGGCTCCCTGGCGGGTCTGTCCGCCCCGGACCTGGGCGTCGCCGCCGCGAAGGAGGCCCTCCGGCGCGCGGGCGTGCCCGGCACGGCGGTGAGCGAGACGATCTTCGGCCACGGTCGCCAGGCGGGCCAGGGCCCGGGCACCGGTCGCCAGGTGAGCGTGCGCGCGGGGGTGCCCGTCGAGGTGCCGGCGTGGACCGTGAACATGGCGTGCGGTTCGAGCCTGAAGGCCGTCGTGCTGGGGCAGGAGGCCATCGCGGCCGGGCGCGCCGAGGTGGTGCTGGCGGGCGGCATGGAGAGCATGTCGAACACGCCGTACTACCTGCCGCGCGCGCGGTGGGGCTATCGCCTCGGCAACGACCAGGTGGTCGACGGCATGTACCGCGACGGCTTCCACTGCATGCTCGCGAACCAGCTCATGGGCGAGACGGCCGAGAATCTCGTGCCGATGTACTCGATCACCCGCGCCGAGCAGGACGAGCTCGCCGCGCGCAGCCAGCAGCGCTGCGAGGCGGCGCGCAAGCGCGGGCGGTTCGAGGCGGAGAAGGTCGCGATCGAGCTGCCGTCCAAGAAGGGCCCGACGCTCTTCACCGAGGACGAGCACGCGCGCGACGGGGTGACGGCGGCGGCGCTCGCCTCGCTCCCGCCCGTGTTCAAGAAGGACGGCTCCGTCCACGCGGGCAACGCGAGCGGCATCACCGACGGCGGCAGCGCGATCGTGGTGCTCTCCGCGGCCGCGGTGAAGACGCACGGCGTGGAGCCTCTCGCGCGGATCGTGGGCACGGCCCAGGCCGGCGTCGACCCGAAGGTGATGGGCCTCGGCCCCGTGCCCGCGGTGCGCGCGCTGCTGGAGCGCACGAAGCTGCGCGTCGAGGACGTCGACCTCTGGGAGCTCAACGAGGCGTTCGCCGCGCAGGTGATCGCGTGCAACCGCGAGCTGAAGATCCCAGAGGACCGCCTCAACGTGGACGGCGGCAGCATCGCGCTGGGCCACCCGATCGGCGCGACGGGCTGCCGCATCCTCGTGACGCTGCTCCACTCGATGGCCGAGCGCGGCGTGAAGCGCGGGGTGGCGACGCTCTGCATCAGCGGCGGCCTCGGCATCGCGGTGATGGTCGAGCGCGACTGAGCGGCGGCGGGGAGGAAGGGGCCGAAATTGGAGGGGGGCGCGGGGGGACGGCCCCCCGTCGGGCCCTATTCGGGCCCGAAAGCCCCTCAGATCGGGGGTGATCCCCCCGTCGGGCCCTTTGGGATCGCCGGGCTACTTCGTGCCGTGGGGCGACTCGGGCGGCTCGGGATAGGTCGTGAGAAGCTTCGCCCAGCGCGGATCGCCCTTGAGCGACTCGAAGTCGGGGTCCTTGCGCCAGTGCGAGATGCCCTCGACGGGATCCTTCGCATTGTCGGCCAGCGCCTTCTCGAGGAGGGGGAAGGCCTCGTCGAGCTCCTTCAGGCGCCCGTGCGCGCAGGCGAGGTTGTAGCGGAAGTCGATGGCCGCCTCGCGCGAGACGACGTCGATGGTCTTCACGGCCTCCTTGAGGAGGTCGCGGGCCTCGGTGGAGGGGCCGCCCTTCTGGAGGATCGCGCCGCCGAGCTCGCCGCGGAGGCTCGTCGCCTCGCGGGGCGTGAGGGACCCGGTGGCGTCCTTGGCGAGGGCCGCTCGGAAGCGAGCGATGCCCTCGTCCATCATGGCCTTGTCCTCCTCGCGCATGCCCTTCGAGAAGAGGAAGCTGCCCGACATCATGTTCGCGCGCGCGTTCTTCGGGTCGATGCGGTAGGCGATGCGGGCCATGGCGCCGGCGAGCTGCGGGTTCCGGTCCTCGGCCGCGCTCGACGACTTCGTCGCGAGCATCTGCGCCGCGTACGCGATCTGCGCCGCGACGACCTTCGCGCGCGGAGCCTCGGCGCCCGACGCGACGATCCAGTTCTTCGGCGTGCCGAGGGGCTTCACCGTCCAGCCCTTGGCCGCGGCGGCCTCGGCGAGCGCCTTCTCGAGGGGCTCGCTGCGCTGGTTGAGGTCGATCAGGCCCACCGCCACGAGGCCCCCCTCGGGACAGGCGACGACGCGCGCCGCGACTCCGTCGAGGGCCTCGCCGGCGCCCTTCTCCTTCACGAACGCCGCGAGCGACTCCTTCGTGCTCTTCGCGAGCGCGTCGGCCTCGGCGCCGGTGGCGACCTTGAAGCCGTCGGAAAGGCCCGCGTCGGCGATGGCGACGTCCTCGTTCGAGTAGCCGAAGCCGGTCTCGTCCTCGGCGGGGACGTCGTCGCCCGCGCGGGCGCACGGGGCGAGCGCGTAGGCGAAGAGGGAGACGAAGGCGAACGCGACGGCGAACGGACGGCGGCCCATGGGTTCTCCAATTCGGGGAAGGGGGACGTACGGTACCCGACGGGCGGCGACCGGGACCGGTCCCCGCGGGGAGACAGATGTCCGCCGCGTTGCGTGCAAAGGGCCTGGGGAGGAGGGGGGCGCGGGGGGAACGGCAACTGCGTGGATTCGGCGGCAAGCGATGCGGGGCGAAGGGGTTGCGTCGCACGGGAGTCTGCCGGCCCGCGTTCGGCACGACTCTCGCTACGCAGGGCCCGTCCGCCAACCGGATCCCACCCGGGAGATCTCGATGCCGTCGAAGAAGCTCGGATGGCTCGCTGCGCTGGCCGCCGCCTCGCTGCCCACCCCGCCCGCATCGGCGGCGCCGAAACCCCCGGTCGAAGACGGTTTCGCGTGGAGCGTGAGCGCGCGCCTCGATGCCGGCGGCTCGGCGCGCGTCGGCCTGGACCCGCTCCGGGTCGTCGAGTCGCTCGACGTCGTCTGGCGGGATGCGGCCGAGGGCGCCCGATTCCGCGTCGTCATGGACGGGATCGCGGTGGCGCGACGGCGGATCGACCTCGACGACGTCGAGCCCGTCGCCCTCGATCGACGGGCGGCCACCCTCGAGGTGGTGCTCGACGAAGGCGAGGCGATCCTCGAGCACGTCCGGGTGCGCTACGTGCCGATCGTCGTCGCGGTCCCCTCGAAGCCGACCGAGGTGGAGCCGACCTCGTCCGTCTGGAGCGGCGAGAACGCGCGCGTGCTGACGGTGGGCCGAGATCTCGCGAGCGGCGATCGCGTCCGCATCCCCGCGGCCCACGCGGGCCGGAGGATCCGCGAGGTGCGCGTGAAGGCGGGCGCCCTCGACTTCCGCGCGCGCCTGAAGCTCACCGGAGGGGGCCTCTCCCCCACGACGCGCATGGTCGCGCGGTCCGACACGGCCGTGTTCGCGACGCGCGGCGTGCCCGACGACACGGCGGACCTCCTCCTGACCGCCGACTTCCGCCGCGTCCGGATCACGGAGATCACGGTCGTCTACGACCCGGCGCCGTGCGGCGACGCCCCCCGCCGGGCCC
>JAYTCP010000496.1:0-2126 GCA_043736435.1 Planctomycetia bacterium
GCCGGCGCGCGAGGCGTCAGCCCGGCTACTCGACTTCGTCGGGCTCGACCTCGGCGTCTACGTCGTCCGCGTCGTCGCCGAGGTCGTCCTCGGACGCCGCGGCCTTGATCGGGGTGATCGTGCCCTTGAGCGCGAGGCCCAGGCCCGTGAGCTTCTTCGTCACCTCGACCAGCGTGGTCTGGCCGAAGTTCTTGTTCGCCATCAGCTCTTCCACCGTGCGGTCCGCCAGGTCGCCGACGGTCTCGAGCTCGAGGGCCTCGACGCAGCGCTGGGCGCGCACCGAGAGCTGGAGCGCCGAGATCGGGAGCGCGCGGGGGTCGCCCCCGGCCGCCTCCTCGAGGTCGTCCTCGTCGTCGTCCTCGTCGGCGCTCCCGAAGAGGGCGTCGAGCTCGGCCTCGGCCTCGGCGCGGCTGGCGATGCCGCCCATGCCGTCGTCCACGCCCATGCCCAGGCGCAGGCCCTTCTGGGCGAGGATGTCCTTGATCTCCTGCAGCGACGTCTCGCCGAAGTTCTTGTAGGCGAGGAGCTCGGCCTCGGTCTTGCGGATGAGGTCGCCGAGCGACTTGATCTCCATCTTCGCGAGGCAGTTCCGCGAGCGGACGGAGAGCTCGAACTCGCTGATGGGCGTGCGGAGGATCTGGTTGCGCCGGTCCTCCTTGCGCTCGCTGTCCTCGTCGAAGTACATCGTCTGCGACGAGAGGACGTCTTTCAGGTAGAGGCGCGCACGCTCGTGCATGGGGTCGGCCGCGAGCACGCGGCGGTAGAGGCCCTCGGCCTCCGAGAAGCGCTCGTGGTCCTCGAGGAGGAGCCCGAGGTTGAGCAGCGCGTTCGTGTACGTCGGCTCGAGCGCCGCGCAGCGGCGGTAGAGCTCGATCGCCCGCTCGTCGTCGCCCGCGAGGTCGTGGGCGTAGGCGAGGCGGAACAGCGCGCGCGCGTGGGACGGGTCGGCCTCGATGGAGGCCTCGTACTTGGCGCGGGACTCGGTGTGCCGGCCCTCCGCCTCGAGGACGAGGGCCTCGACGAACAGCGCGTCCGCCTTGTGGTCGGCGGGGATCTTCGCGGCCAGCGCGCGGGCGCCCTCGAGGTCGCCGGCGAGCGCCTTCGCGGTCGCGGCGTCGAGGTCGAGCAGCCCGCCCGCGATCGCCTGGGTCGTCAGCGAGCCCAGCGCCTCGGCGGCCCCGATCGGGTCGGCGTCCTCGAGGGCCGCCTTGCCCCGGACGAGCTTCGCCTGGCCCGAGTCGCCCGCCGTGGACAGGGCCGCGCACGCCTCGCGCGAGCGCCCCATCAGGTAGAGCGCCGTGCCCTTCCTGAGGGCCGAGGGCGCATCCTTCCCGGCCACGGCCACGCTCGCCTGCTCGACGATCTGCCGCGCCTCCCGCGAGTCGTGCAGCGCTGCCCGGGCGGCAGCCAGCTCGGCGGCGCCGAACTTGAGCGTCTGGAGGAAAGCGGCGGCGTCGAAGGCGACGGCGTTCGTCATCTGTGGAAGACTCCCGGGGCGCGAGCGGCGAAGAATTCCTCAGGATAGATCACCCCCTCGGGGGGGCCAAGCCCAGGCCGGGCCGTTGGGGCTTCCCACCGAAGAACGTCCCCCCCCCGTCCGATCCTCCGGGAAGCCGGGTCCGATGGCGCCCCCGGCAGGAGGGCCGCGCCCGTGGACAAGCTCGAGATCGAAGGCGGGGTCCCGCTCCGGGGGGAGGTCTCCATCTCGGGGGCGAAGAACGCCGTGCTCCCGATCCTCGCCGCCACGATCCTGGCCGACGGCCCCTGCGTCCTCGAGGGGGTCCCCGACCTCCGGGACCTCGACACGATGGTCCGGATCCTCCGGGAGCTCGGGGTCGAGGTCGAGAAGGGCCCCGGAACCCTGACCACCCAGGTGGTGGACGACTCGAAGTGCCGCGCGCCCTACGAGCTCGTCAAGACGATGCGCGCCTCGATCTGCGTCCTGGGGCCCCTCCTCGCAAGGCGCAAGCGGGCCGAGGTGAGCTTTCCCGGCGGCTGCGTCATCGGCCCGCGGCCCATCGACCTCCACGTCGCCGGCCTCGAGGGGCTGGGCGCACAGATGCGCCTCGAGGCCGGCTACATCTACGCGGACGGCCGCAAGATGTCCGGGCGGGAGATCTACCTCG
>JAYTCP010000497.1:0-9512 GCA_043736435.1 Planctomycetia bacterium
CGGCCGGACGCGCGAGACCGTGGACGAGGCGTGGGCCGGCGACGTCGTCGGCCTCGTCGCGACGGAGGACTTCCGGATCGGGGACACGCTCGCGGACGACCCGTCCCTGACGTTCGACACGATCCCCGCCTTCGCGTGCGAGTGCTTCGCCTGGATGCGCGGCGAGAGCGCGGCGCAGTACAAGCGCTTCCGCAAGGGCCTCGACCAGCTGCTCCAGGAGGGGGTCGTGCGGAGCTTCGAGCTGCCGGAGGCCGGGCAGCGCGGCACGCTCCTCGGCGCGGTGGGCCCGCTCCAGTTCGAGGTCCTGAAGTTCCGCCTGCAGTCGGAGTACGGCGCCGAGTCGAGGACGGAGTCCGCACCCTGGACCGTCATGCGCTGGATCCTCGCCGGGGACGTCCGCAGCGACATGCTGCCCTCGCAGGCGCAGCTCGCGACGAGCTGGGCCGGCGATCCCGTGATCCTGTTCGTCGACGAGTGGACGTGCCGCTACTTCACGGACAGCCACCCGACCGTGCGCCTCGCCGACACGCCCCCGCGCCACGGCGCCGCCACGCCCGCCTGACCGAGGGCGACTTCGTGGGCGGATTCCGGAGCCCTCGGCCTCCGCGGCGGGGCATCCTCGGCCCCGGCCCGACGAGCGGTCGGCCCCGAGGAGACCTCTCATGGCCGACGTCCTGCGCGCCGAGTCCGGCGCCCCCGTCCCCGACAACCAGCACTCCCAGAGTGCGGGCCCCAACGGGCCCCTGCTGCTCCAGGACCAGCACCTGCTCGAGAAGCTCGCGCGGTTCAACCGCGAGCGGATCCCGGAGCGGATCGTGCACGCCGTGGGGTCGGGCGCGTTCGGGCGCTTCGAGGTGACCAACCCCGACGTGCCGAAGTGGACCCGCATGCGGATGATGGAGCGCGTGGGCAAGCGCACGGAGATGTTCGCGCGCTTCTCGACGGTCGCGGGCTCGAGGGGCTCCGCCGACACGGCGCGCGACCCGCGCGGCTTCGCGCTCAAGTTCTACACCGAGGACGGCAACTGGGACCTGACGGCCAACAACACGCCCGTGTTCTTCGTCCGCGACCCGATCAAGTTCCCCGACTTCATCCACAGCCAGAAGGCCGACCCGCACACGAACCGGCAGGAGCCGGAGAACGTCTGGGACTTCTTCGCGCGCAGCCCCGAGGCGACCCACCAGTTCACGATCCTCTTCGGCGACCGCGGCATCCCGGCCTCGTACCGCAAGATGGACGGCTTCGGCTCGCACACCTTCCAGTGGGTGAACGCCAAGGGCGTCCGCCACTGGGTGAAGTTCCACTTCAAGACGAACCAGGGCATCGCGTGCCTGACGAGCGCGGAGGCGGCGCGCATCGGCGGCGAGAATCCGCAGGCGCTCCAGCACGACCTGCGTTCGGCCATCGAACGGGGCGAGCACCCCTCGTGGACGGTGTGCGTCCAGCTGATGCCGGAGGCCGACGCCGCGACGTACCGGTTCCACCCCTTCGACGTCACGAAGGTCTGGTCGCAGCAGGACTACCCGCGGATCGAGATCGGGCGTTTGGTGCTCGACAAGAACCCGGACAACTACTTCGCCACCGTCGAGCAGGCCGCGTTCGATCCCGGCCACCTCGTCCCCGGCGTGGGTCCCTCCCCGGACAAGATGCTCCAGGGTCGCCTCTTCGCGTACGGCGACGCGCATCGGTACCGCTTGGGCGTCAACCACACGCTGCTGCCCGTGAACGCCCCCCGCGGCGTGCCCGGCGGTGCGCACAACTACGGCCGCGACGGCGCCATGCGCACCGACGACAACGGAGGCCGGAGCAAGAACTACGAGCCCAACGGCTTCGACGGCCCGCGCCAGACGGGCGAGCCTCTCTACGCCGGCCTCGCCTCGGACGGCGTGTCCGGAGCGTACGTCCAGGAGAGGCACGCCGAGGACGACGACTTCGTCCAGGCCGGGAACCTCTACCGTCTCATGAAGCCCGAGGAGCGCACGCGCCTCGTGGAGAACATCGCGGGATCCCTCGCGACGGTGAAGCGGGACGACATCGTCCGAGGCTCCATCGAGCACTTCCGCCGCGCCGATGCCGAGTACGGCGCCCGGATCGAGGCCGCGGTGCGCGCCCACCGCGCGACGTAGGCGCGGCTCCCATGCAGCCGGCGGGGCCGGACGCGGCCTCCCCGGCCCCCCGGCGCCCCCCCCATTCCCAGGTCCGATTGCGGCCGGACGGGAGGCCTCCGGCAGCGTAGGGTGCCACCGTGACGCTCGATCCCACGACCTGCTATCCCGCCCTTCGCGCCCGCGATGCGCGGTTCGACGGGACGTTCTTCGTCGGGGTGAGCACCACCGGCATCTACTGCCGGCCCATCTGCCCCGCGCGTCTCCCCGCGCGGGACCGTTGCGCATTCTTCCCGAGCGCGGCGCTGGCCGAGCAGGCGGGCTTCCGTGCGTGCCTGCGGTGCCGACCCGAGCTCGCCCCGGGTCACGCGAGCGTGGATGCGCGGTCGAGGCTCGCGCGGCTCGCCACCGTGCGGATCGAGGCGGGCTACCTCGACGCGCGCTCCGTAAAGGACCTCGCGGCCTCCCTCGGCGTGACCCCCCGCCACCTCCACCGTGCCCTCGTCGCCGAGCTCGGCATCGCGCCCCTGGACCTCGCGCAGTCGCGCCGCCTCGCGCTCGCCAAGCGGCTGCTGAACGACACGCGGCTGTCCGTCCTCGACGTCGCCCTCGCGTCGGGCTTCTCGAGTCTGCGGCGCTTCAACGACGTCTTCCGTCGACGCTTCGGGCGCACGCCATCGTCGATCCGAAGGGGCCACGCCCCCGCCGCCCCCGACGATCCTCTCGAGCTCCGCCTCGACTACCGCCCTCCCTTCGATGCGGCCTCCCTCCTGCGCTTCCTGAAGGGGCGCGCGATCCCCGGGGTCGAGGCGGTCGACGGGGACGAGTACCGCCGATCCGTGTCCATCGACGGCCACGTGGGCTGGGTCACGGTCACGCCCGGGCCACGCCCCCACTCGCTGCTCGCGCGCGTCGCGCCGTCCCTCGCGCCGCGCCTGCTCGACGTCACGGCGCGCCTGAGGGCCCTCTTCGACCTCGACGCGCGCCCCGATCTCGTCGCCGACCACCTCGGCGCCGATCCGCTCCTCGCGCCCCACGTGCGCGCGCGGCCCGGCCTCCGCGTGCCGGGCGCGTTCGACGGGTTCGAGCTCGCGGTGCGCGCGATCCTCGGCCAGCAGGTCTCCGTCCGGGCCGCCACCACGGTCTCGGGCCGCCTCGTAGAGCGCTTCGGAACGCCCGTCGCCACACCGCTCCCGGGCATCACCCACGCGTTCCCGACCCCCGCGCGGCTCGCCGACGCCACCGAGTCCGGGATCGCCGCCGCCGGCCTGCCCGGCGCCCGCGCCCGCTCGATCCTCGCGCTCGCGCGCGTGACGGCCGACGGTCGCCTCGACCTCGGGCTCGGCGCCGACCCCGACGCGGCCCTCGCGGCGCTGCTCGCGCTGCCCGGCATCGGGCCCTGGACCGGGCAATACGTCGCCCTGCGCGCCCTGCGTCGCCCCGACGCGTTCCCCTCAGGCGACCTCGTCCTGCGTCGGTGCATGGGGGTTACGACGTCTCCCGCCGCCGAGCGCCGTGCCGAGGCCTGGCGCCCGTGGCGAGCCTACGCCGCCCTCCATCTCTGGACGTCCCTCTCCGCACCGGAGGCCTGACGATGCCCGCCCTCGCCCGCCGCACGATCGAGACACCCACGGGCCCGCTCCGCCTCCTGGCGACCGACGCGGCCCTGGTGGGCGCGTTCTTCGCGGCGCAGCTCCCGCCGCCGTTCGACGGGCCCGAGGCCGCCGGTCCGCATCCCGTCCTCGACGCCGCCGCGCGCGAGCTTCTCGAGTACGTCGACGGCCGCCGGACGCAGTTCACCGTGCCCCTCGCCCCCGAGGGCACCGACTTCCAACGCGCCGTGTGGGCGGTCCTTACGACGATCCCCAGCGGCGAGACGCGCACCTACGGCTGGGTGGCCGCCCAGGTGGGCCGTCCGGACGCCGTCCGCGCCGTCGGCTCGGCCATCGGCCGCAATCCCATCGGCGTCGTCATCCCCTGCCATCGCGTGATCGGAGCCGACGGCTCCCTCACGGGCTACGCGGGCGGCCTCGACGTCAAGCGCTGGCTCCTCGCGCACGAGAAGGGCGCGTCGATTCCTGGGGCGGCGGGGGCTCGCACGCCGACCTTCGGCTGGTGAAGTAACCAGAGGTGTCAGACACAAACGAGCAGTTCTGGGCGCCGCTCCGGCAGGCGACGGCACCGGGGCCGCCTTGAACTGCAGCTTTGTGTCTGACACCTTTGGTTCGTTCTGCCCGCCCCCGCCGGGGGGAGATCGAGAGCGGGCGGTCGACTAGGCTCGACCTGCCCATGGCCCGCCCCCGCTTCCTCCGCAAGACCTTCGTCGTGCCCGCCGAGCACGGCAGCTGGGCCTGGTGGCTCGCGCCGTTCGCCGTCGGCGCGGGCGCCGGGAGCAGCCTCGGCCTCGACACGGCCCTCCTGTTCGCTGCGGTGCTCTTCGGGTTCCTGCTCCACCAGCCTGCGGTGATCGCGGTGAAGGCGCGCACCAGACGTCGACGGCCCGACGACCTCGGCCCCGCGCTCGTGTGGATCGGGCTCCTTTGCGTCGCGTCGGGCGCGGCGGCCCTCGCGCTGCTCCTGCGCGACCGTGGCGCGGTCCTCGCCGTACTCGCGCCGGTGGGCGTCCTCTTCGTGGTTCAGCTGGCCCTGGTGGCCCGGCGCAGCGAGCGTCGCGCGGTCCTCGTCCAGATCGGGGGGGCCGCCCTCCTGTCCCTGGTCGCCCCCGCGGCCTACGCCGTCTCGGGGGGAGCGCTCGACGCGCGGGCCGCGATCCTGGGCCTCCTCTGCGCGCTCGCCATCGCGTCGGCCGTCGCCAACGTCTACCTGATGCTCGAGCAGGGCGGCTGGGCCCTGGCGCCCCCCCCAAGCGCCCGCCTCCGCCACGGGCGGACGACCCTCGGCCTGCACGCGCTCGGGCTCGCCGCCGCGACCGGCCTCGCGGCCGTCGGGCACGCGCCCTGGGTGGGGACCGTGCCGTTCCTCGCGACGGCAGCCGAAGCCGTCGACACGGTCCTCCGCCCCCGCCTGGGCATCCGCCCCGCGCGCGCGGGGGCGACGCAGATGGCGTGGATCGCCGCATTCGTCGCCGGCATGATCCTCGCTTGGCGAAGCTAGCCCCACTCGGGCATCGAGAGCCCGGGGGCGCCGGCCACCCCCCGGGATCCCCCTGGGGGTCGCCCCCCGCGCGGCTACCCTGTACCTCATCGTGCGTGAAGGGCTCCCGCGGGCGGGCGGCCTGCGCACGGATCGAGGTGCCCCCATGCCCACGCCCCCTCCCGCAGTCTCGAGGGTCCCCGGATTCGCGCTGCTGCGCATCGCCGGCTTCCTCCTCGGGTGCGCCGCGCTCCTCCCGACGGCCGCCGCCGAGGAGCCGCCCGCGCCCGCTCCGGCGCCCGATCCCGCCCCTGCCCCGGACGCCCCCCCCGCTCCGCCGCGGGCTCCGGGCGCCCCCTCGCCGGGCGTCGACGGCCGCTCGGGCGGTCCCACGACGCCGCCCCGGGGCGACGCGCGCGAGTCCATGTGGCCCGCCCCCACGGCGGAGGACTGGAAGAAGCCCTGCCTCCTCACGTGGCAGCGTTCGTGGGACGACGCGGTGGCCGTCTCGCGCGAGACGAAGAAGCCGATTATGGTCTGCATCAACATGGACGGCGAGATCGCCAGCGAGCACTACGCCGGCGTCCGCTACCGAGAGCCCGGGATCGCCGCGCTCTACGAGCCGTACGTCACCGTGATCGCGTCGGTCTACCGCCACAACCCGCGCGACTTCGACGACGAGGGCAAGCGCATCCCGTGCCCTCGCTTCGGCGGCGTCACCTGCGGCGAGCACATCCGCATCGAGCCCGTGATCTTCGAGAAGTTCTGCGACGGGCAGCGCGTGGCCCCGCGCCACATCCTGGTGGACCTCGAGGGCAAGGAGTCGTTCGACGTCTACTACCGCAACGACACCGCCTCGGTGTTCGCCGACGTCGGCGAGGGCTTCAAGAAGTTCCCCGCGCCGCCGCCCGCGATCGTGCGCGGAGACCGACCGGTCGTCGAGCGCGTCGGCAGCCGCGAGGTGAGCGACCGCGCGGCCGTCGAGGCGGCATACGAGAAGGGCGATGCGACGGCGCGCCGCGCGCTCCTGGAGGCCGCGCTCGGGGCCAAGCAGGCCGAGCAGCTCGACCTGCTGCGACTCGCGGTCTTCGGCTTCGATCCCGACCTCTCCCGCGTCGCGCGCAAGGCCCTCTCCGAGGTCGAGACCCCCACGGCGACCAAGCTGATCGTCGAGGCGCTGAAGGTCCCCATGGACCCGTCCGAGCGCGACGCCCTGCTCGGGGCGCTCAAGCGCCTCGGCATCACGTCGCCCCTCGCACGTTGGCTCGGCACGGTCCACCAGGGCATCTCCGGACGCTCCGCCGCGGTGGATCCGTCGAAGTGGATGCCGGCCCCCGCCCCCGCCCCCGCCACCGCGCCGCCGCCGGCCGACTGGGACGCCCTCGAGGCCGCCCGGGCCCGGAGCGAGGCTACGTCGAAGGAGAAGCCGGGCGACGCCGGCGCGCTCCTCGACCTCGCCGAGGCGTCCATCGCGCTCGCGCGCGAGGCCCAGAAGACGTGGCCCGACGACCCGAAGCGCGTCCGCCAGACCGAGCGCCACCTCTATGCGGAGGCGCGCCGCCTGGCGCGGGACGCCGCGGCCGCCGGTGCGCCCCCGGCCCGGACGAGCGCCGTGCTGGCCGTCGCGGCGTACCAGTCCGGGGATCGCCTCGAGGCCTACGCCCGCGCGGCGGACGCCGCGCCGAAGGTGACTCCCGGCGACCCCAGCTTCGTCTCGCTGGCCGTCGTCACGATCTTCGCGGAGTCCCGGTTCCAGGCCATCCGCGCCGCGGTCCGCGAGAGGAAGGACTGGCCGCCCGAGTGGCTGACGGACCTCCACGCCGCCTACGAGGTCCTCCTCCGCCACCCGCTGGGTCGCGACGAGCAGGTGGTCTGGCACTACGACTTCCTCGTGTGGCTCGGCGCCGACGACGAGGCCGGACGCGTCCTCTCGCAGGGCCTCGGCCGCTTCAAGAGGAGCCAGGCGCTCCACGACCGCCTGCTCACGCGCGCCCTCGCCGAGCGGGGCCCCGAGGGCCTCGAGGCGGCGTACAAGGCGCTCCTCGCGGAGCCGGGCGCCGGCCCCGAGCTCTCCGCGTACGCGGCGAACGCGTCCGTGGTGGCCGCCGAGCACCATCGGCGCATGAAGGCGTTCCAGGCCGCGGTCCCGGCCTACGGGCGCGCGATCGAGCTCTACGAGAAGGCCCTCGTGGCGGAGCCCGCGTCGAAGGACGCCTACGACCACGCGATCGCGCTCGCGCTCGCGGGCCGTTCCCGCGTGGCCTACCAGGTGAACGACGACGAGCGCGCGCTCGCCGACATCCTCGCGTCGTTCGCGCGGCGGCCGGCGTCGGCCGGCACCCGCGACGGCGTCGGCGTCACGCCGGGCGAGACCGCGCAGATGCTGCGGGCGCGCCTGAGGGCCGCCAAGAAGGACGACCTCGTCGCGCAGCTGGAGAAGGCCCTCGACACGCTCGATCCCGAGCTCCTGAAGTTCGATCGCGAGTAGCGACTCCCCCTTCCGGGACGTCCCCCCTCCCGCGCCCTCCCCCTCGTCGACCCCCTCCCGCGACCGCCCGCCGCCCTCCCTCCGGAGCCGCCCCCGTGACCGACGTCGCCGCCGTGACCGCCCGCATCGCGCGGGAGGCCGCCTTCCTGCACGAGGTGCGGCGCGAGGTGGAGGGCGTCATCGTGGGCCAGCGGGCGCTCCTCGACGGGCTCCTCGTGGGCCTGCTCGCCGACGGGCACGTGCTCCTCGAGGGCCTCCCGGGGCTCGCGAAGTCGCTGGCCGTGCAGTCGGTCGCGGGGGCGCTGGGGGGCACGTTCAAGCGCATCCAGTTCACGCCGGACATCCTGCCGAGCGACCTCCTCGGCACGCAGGTCTACGACGCGAAGACGGGCGTGTGGTCGGTGCGCGAGGGCCCCGTGTTCGCCAACATCGTGCTGGCCGACGAGATCAACCGCGCGCCCGCGAAGGTGCAGTCGGCGCTCCTCGAGGCCATGCAGGAGCGGCAGGTGTCCCTCGCGGGCGAGACGCGCGCGCTCCCGTCGCCGTTCCTCGTGCTCGCCACGCAGAACCCCGTCGAGCTCGAGGGCACCTATCCGCTGCCCGAGGCGCAGATCGACCGGTTCCTGCTCAAGATCGTCGTGGGCTACCCCGACCGCACGGAGGAGCGCGAGATCGTCGCGCGCATGGCGAGCACGACGCACCGGCCCACGGTGAAGCGGGTGGCGTCGCCCGAGCAGATCCTCTCCGTCCGCGCCCTGCTCGACGAGGTGTACGTGGACGAGAAGGTGCTCTCCTACGTCGTCGACCTCGTGTTCGCGACCCGCGAGCCGGGCAAGGCGGGCCTGCCCGAGCTCGCGCCCCGCATCCTGTACGGGGCGTCGCCACGGGCGTCGATCGCGCTCGTGCGCGCGTCGAGGGCGCGCGCCCTGCTCGACGGCCGCGGCTACGTCACGCCCCACGACGTGAAGGCCGTCGGGATGGACGTGCTGCGCCACCGGGTGCTCACCACGTACGAGGCCGAGGCGGAGGGCATGACGTCCGTGGACGTGATCCGGAAGGTGTTCGACACCGTGAAGGTCCCCTGACGCCGTGCGTGGGACCGGCGAGGCCGACGATGCCGAGCTCGAGGAGCTCCTGGCGGAGGTGCGCCGGATCGACGTCCAGAGCCGCCGCCTCGTGACGGCGGTCCTGTCGGGCGGGTACCTCTCCGCGTTCAAGGGCGCGGGCATCGAGTTCGAGGAGGTGCGCGAGTACGTCGAAGGCGACGACCTCCGCGCGGTGGATTGGAACGTCACCGCCCGGATGGGGCGCCCGTTCGTGAAGCGCTTCGTCGACGAGCGCGAGCGCACGGTGACGTTCCTGCTCGACCTGTCGGCCTCCATGACCGGCGGCTTCGGCATCTGGTCGGCGCGACAGACGGCCGCGCGCGTCGTCGCGTGCCTCGCCATGGCCGCCGTCCGCAACGGGGACAAGGTGGGCTTCACGGCGTTCGGCTCCGGGGTCGCATCGCACGTGCCCGCGAAGAAGGGCGCGAGCCACGCGCTGCGGATCGTCCGCGACTGCCTGGCCCTGCCGCCACGGTCGGGGCGCACCGACCTCGTGCCGGCCCTCGAGCTCGCGACGCGCACCCTTCGGCACGGGGCCGTCGTGTTCCTCGTGTCGGACTTCCTCGACGAGGGATGGGAGTTCGCCCTCCGGGTCGCCTCGCGCAAGCACGACGTCGTCGCGGCCGTCATCACGGATCCGCTCGAGGCATCGCTGCCTGACGTGGGCCTGGCCGAGTTGCTCGACGCCGAGACGGGCCGCCGCCGCATGGTGGACACGTC
>JAYTCP010000498.1:0-4909 GCA_043736435.1 Planctomycetia bacterium
CTGCTCCACAACCTCGACTACGACCGCGTGAAGGAGCCCGAGCGGCACTGCCTCGTGGCTGCGGAGGCCCTGCGCACCGAGGGGATGCACCCGGGCGCCATCCACGCGATCGCGGCCCACAACGACGACGGGCTCGCGCACACGGGGATCCGGTGCGTGAGCGTGCTCGACCACGCGCTCTCCTGCGCGGAGGCGGTGGTGGGGCTCGTGCACGCGACGAGCCAGGTCCTTCCCAGCAAGGACGTGAAGGACGTGAAGGCCACGAGCCTCGTCAAGCGCTACAAGGACGCGAAGTTCGCGCCGACGATCGAGCGCAACCTGATCGCGCGCTGCGCGGGCGTGGGCCTGTCCACGGACGACTTCCTCGCGCTGGCCCTCGCGGCGGTGCAGGCGATGGGGCCGCGGTCGTGAGCCGGGTCCCGCAGCTGCCGCGCTTCACGTTCAAGCTTTGGCTCGGCTGGATCCTCCTCGTCATGGGCATCACGTGGACCTGCGTGGGCCTCGGGATCCTGGCGTTCCCGAGCGAGAAGGCGGGGCGCGACGCAGGGGTGCTCAACGCGGTCATGGCCCTCTGCGCCCTCGTGCTGCCCGGCCTCGTGCTCGTGGGCTCCGCGCGGCGGGACCGGCACCGCGTCGAGCGGGTCCACCGCGTGGCGGCGCTCGCGTCGGTGGCGTCGCGGCTCCCCTTCGCCCAGGTCGCCGAGGACCTCGGCACGGACGTGGCGACGGCCCGGAAGGTGCTCTTCGACGCCGTGAGCTTCGGCGTGCTGGAGGGGCGCATCGACCTCGAACGGGGCGTGTTCGTCTCCGGCCAGCCGGGCGTCGCGCCGACGGGCGAGCGCGACGTGGTGTGCCCCGGCTGCGGTGCCCGGTCCTCGGTCATCGTGGTGCCCGGCCTCCCGACGACGTGCCCGTTCTGCGGCGCCGGGGTCGCCTAGCGACCCCACCCGCGGGGCGCCTGATAGGCTGCGATCGTGACCGAGCCCGCCGCCCCGTACCCGCAGGACGCTCGGCCGTCCGTGGTCCCGCCGCCGGCGCACGGCGCGCAGGCCTCGCCGTTGCCCGCCCTGCCGCGCACGGCTCCCCCCTCGCGCTCCCCCCTTCCCTTGCCGTCGCCCGCCGAGCGCTCCGGCGCGTCGCCGACCGAGGAACCCCGCCTCCTCAGGCTCGCGATCGGCTTCTACGCGATCGTGACGGTCTTCGCGATCGGGTACGCGCTGTTCTCGGGCGGGCTCCGCACGCTGTTCGGCGTCGCCTTCCCGAGCGCGGCGAACGTGCTCGCGGCGATCCTCGTCGCGGTGGGCGTCGTGGGGATGTGCCATCTGGGGGACCGGATCTTCCCGCAGGTGCGCCGCGCGGGCGACGCCCTCATCGGCCTGCTCGGCCCGGTGTCGGTGAGCGGCGCGCTCCTGCTCTCGGCGCTGGCGGGCTTCGCCGAGGAGCTGCTCTTCCGCGGGGCGCTCTGGCCGGCGCTCGGGCTGTGGGGGACCTCCCTGCTGTTCGGGCTCGTCCACACGCTGCCGCGGCGATCGCTCGCGCTCTATCCCCTGTTCGCCGCCGTCGTCGGGCTCCTGCTCGGACTTCTGCGCAGCGGCAGCGGAAGCGTGCTGCCCGCGATGATCGCGCACGCGGCGATCGACGCCGCCAACCTCCTGTGGCTCTCCCGGCGGCAGACCGCCGCGAGCAGCCGTCGTCCCACGTGAACCGCGCGGACGAGGGACCGCGCCCGCGCCTCTCCGACCACCTGCGCGTGCTGTGGCTCCTCCTGGCGACGGTCGCCGGAGTCGTCCCGTTCGTGCTCCACGTGCTCGTGGCGCCGGTGGCCACCCCGATGGCCCGGCGCAGGCTGCGCCGGCTCCTCGCCGAGCCCGCCGCCGGTCCGGACGCCGCGCCCACCGTGGACGCCGCGTCCTGGGCGGACAAGAGCGTCTTCGTCGTCGCGGGCGAGCCGTCCGGCGATCGGCTCGCCGCGCGCGTCGTGACCGAGATCCTGCGCCAGGCGCCCGGGGTGCGCGTGCGCGGGTACGCGGGGCCGGCGGTGGCGGCGGCGGGGGCGCGCCTCGACCGGTCCATCGTCGAGCACGCCGTGGTGGGGTTCACGGCCGTCGCGGCCACGCTTCCCACGTGGTGGCGGCTGTGCGCCGAGGCGCTCGCGATCTTCCGAGAGGATCCGCCCGACGTGCTCCTCACGGTGGACTTCCCGGGGCTCAACCTGCGGCTCGCCCGCTGGGCACGGCGCGCGGGGATCCGCACCGTCCATCTCGTGGCGCCCCAGACGTGGGCGTGGGCGCCGTGGCGCACCGGCCGGCTGCGGCGGGCCGTCAGTCTGCTCCTCGTCACCTTCCCCTTCGAGCCCCGCGTGTTCCGCGCCGCCGGCGTGCCGTCGGCCTACGTCGGGCACCCTCTGTTCGAGGCCCCTCTCCCGCCGCCCTCGAGCCCCGGGGACCTGCCCAGCGTGGCCCCGCTCGTCGAGCTGCGGCCCGGGAGCCGCCGCCGCGAGGTGCGCCGCCAGGGGCCCATCGTGCTCGACGCGGCCCGCGCCGTCGCGCGGCGCGTGCCGGACGCGCGCTTCCTCGTGCGGCTCGCCTCCGAGCGGGGCCGGGCCACGTTCGACGACGTGGTCGCGCGCCACGGCGCCGCGCCCGTCGGCACCGAGATCCGGATCGGCGGGGCGGCCGTCGAGGGGCCCGTCGCGGCCGCCCTCACCACGAGCGGCACCTCCACAGCGGAGCTCGCGGCCGCCCTCGTGCCCATGGTCGTGTTCTACCGTACGTCGCTGCTGGCCCGCGTCGGCGCCCGCCTCCTCGTCACGAGCCCGTACGTGGCGATGGCGAACCTGCTGGCCGGCCGCGCGATCGTGCCCGAGCACCTCGTGCCGTCGAGTGGCGGCGCCGCGCTCGGCGAGGAGCTGGCCGACCTGCTCCGCGACGGCGCGCGCTGGTCCCGCATGCGCGGCGACCTCGAAGGCGTGCGCGCCCGCCTGGCGCATCCCGACGTCGCCGCCCGCGCGGCCTCGTTCGTGCTCGGCGGCTGAACCCGCCGCGCCCGGGTCCTACTTCTCGCGGATCACGAGCACCTGGGTGGTCGCGTGCCGCACGACCTTCTCGGCCGTGCTGCCGAGGAGGAGGTGGGCGACGCCGCTGCGCCCGTGGCTCGCCATCACGATCATGTCGGGGCGGTAGGCCGCCGCCGCGTCGAGGATGCCGGCCGCTCCCGTCGCCGCCACCACGACCCGGGTCTCGCAGACCAAGTCCTTGAAGTAGGTGTCCCGGATCTCCTTCAGGCGCCCTTCGCCGTACTCGACGGCCTCGCCGAGGAGGTCGCCCTCCCCGCGGAAGGTGATCGGGGCCTGGTTGATCAGGGAGAGGGGCGCGAAGTAGGTCTTCTCGACCACGAACACCAGCAAACAGCGCGCCTGGAAGAGCCTCGCCAGCTCGGAGGCGCGCGCCACGGCGCGCTGCGCGGTGGCGCTGAAGTCGGTCGGGATGAGGAGTCGCTGGTAGCCGTCCATGCCGTCGATGCTACCGCAGGCGGCGACCCGTCCGCGAAGAAGAAGAGGCAGCGATGGCGGCGGGGGGACCCTCCGCCACGACGCGTCCCCCCTCGGCGCCGGGGCCTGGTCCGAGGTCCACGACGTGATCGGCCTGGCGGATCAGCGCGGGGTGGTGCTCGACCGCGACGATGGCGTTCCCCGTCGAGGAGAGGCGCAGGAGCAGGGCGGAGAGCGCCAGGACGTCCGCGGGGTGGAGGCCCGCGCACGGCTCGTCGAGCACGTAGAGGGTCCGCGCGCGTCCGGCGCGGCCCAGCGCCGACGCGAGCCGCAGGCGCAGGGCCTCGCCCCCCGACAGCCGCTCCGTGGGCTCGCCCAGCGGCACATACCCGAGGCCCACGTCCGCCGCCGCTTGTAAAGGACCGCCTACGCCGCGCAGATCGCGGAACATCTCCGCGGCGCGCTCGAGCGTCGTCTCGAGGACGTCCGCCATGGACAGCCCCTTCACCCGCACCTCGAGGGTGTCCCGGCCGAACCGCCGCCCGCCGCACGCGTCGCAGGTCGCGGCGAGCTCGGGCAGGTGGCGCAGCCGGATCGAGCGCGTCCCGAGGCCCTGGCACGCCTCGCAGCGCCCGCCCTTCACGTTCGTCGAGAAGCGGCTGGGGCCGTAGCCGCGGGACCGTGCCTCCACCGTGGCCGCGAACAGCGCGCGCAGCGGATCGAGCACGCCGAGCACGCTGCCGGGCGTCGCGCGCGCGTGCCGCGACGGCGCGCCGTCGGCGACGCTCACGCGGTCGAAGCCCAGGAGCCCGTCGAGCGCGAGAAGCCGATCGGAGGGGAACGGCGCGCCCGACAGGACCGCCCGCGCCGCGGGCGCGAGCACGTCGAGCACGAGGGTCGTCTTGCCCGCGCCCGAGACGCCGGTCACGCACGTGAGGCCCGCCGCGTGGAACGACGCGTCGATGCCCCGCAGCGTGCGGTGCTCCGCGCCCCGCACCCGGATCCAGGGGCCGGCGGAGCGTGGGGCGGCTCGTGGGGGCGCGGGGGATCGCACCGCGACGAGCACGGGGGCCGTCCCGCGTCGGAGCACCTCCGCCGTCGCGCCCTGCTCGACGATGCGCCCGCCCTCGACGCCGGCTCCGGGCCCGAGCTCGACGAAGCGCTCGACGCCGGCCGTGCGCAGGGCGAGCAGCGTCTCGCGCCAGCGCACCGGGCGCAGCAGGCTCTCGGCCAGCTCACGGCGCACGTCGGTGAACGGCGCGGCGCTGCCGTTGGCGTAGACGGGGATCCGCGGCGCCTGCACCGGCGTGCGCTCCAGCGCGGCGCGCAGGCGCGCGGCGGCCGGCTCCATCAGCTCGGAGTGGAAGGCGCCGGTGACGTCCAGGCGCCGGGCGCGCGCGCCGGTCTCCTCGCGGGCGG
>JAYTCP010000499.1:0-12153 GCA_043736435.1 Planctomycetia bacterium
GGGCTTGCGCCCCCTACGGCGCCGGCCATCGCCGTCGCCTACCCCCTTGTATGTCGGGGCTTGGGCGCGCGCCTTTGCTCAGGAGAGGGGTCCTGAGCACGTCGATGCTGGTGGTCGGGGTGGGGGGATTTGAACCCCCGACATACAGGTCCCAAACCTGAGGCTCTACCGCTGAGCTACACCCCGACGGAGGATGGCGCGAAAGGGTACATCGGGAGAGGCGAACGAGCGAAGCCCGGCCTCACTTGTTCGTCGTGGGTCCACCGCCCGCGCTCCCGGGGCGGATCGGCGGGGGCGGTGGCCGCGGAGGGACGGGGGGCGGCGCGGGCATCGGCTTGACGGGAGGCGCGGGCTCGGGCCGGGGGTCGGGAGGCCGAGGTTCCTCGATCCGGACCGTCAGAGTGAAGACCACTCCCCTCTGGACGAACAAGGCCCACGGGGTCCCGTGGTATTTGTTCACCAGGCGACGACCCGACCCCATGACGTCCATGTACGAGGCCGCCCGCGCGCCGTCCTCGATCCGCGCGTCCCGGCGGACCGCAGTCACGCCGCGGGCCAGCGGCACGGGGACGAGGTGGACGCGGCGCTCGCCGTCGAACACGGCGGGCACGATCCCGTCGAGCGCGGCGAGGACCTCGCCCCAATGGAATCGCACCTTCATGAGCTGCCAGCCGAGAAGGTCGAAGTCGGCCTCCACGCGCTCGAGGAGCGGGTCCTGACGGCCCGTGCTCTGGGGCGTCACCTCGCGGCGCACCTCCTCGAGCCAGATCCCGAGCGCCTGCTCGGCGCGCCGGCGCCGCTCGCCCGCGATCTCCCGCGCACGCGCGAGCTCCCGGCGATCCCGGTAGGTCGTCTCGAAGTCGGTCGCCGAGCGGACCGGGCCCATGGGGCGCACGGAGAGCCCGCCCCCCGACCGCTCGAGGGTCGCGAGGTCGAGCACGAGCGGCGCCGTTTCGTCGGCGAGGTGGTCCCAGACCCGGACGATGGCGAGCGCCTTGCGCGATTCCTCCAGCGCCCTCAGGACCTCGGCACGCGGCCGCAGGTCGGGCGCGAACAGGTTGAGGAAGCCGAGGTCGTAGAGCTCGACGTGACGGTCGTCGGCCTTGGATCGCGCGCCCGGGGCGCGGAAGTTGAAGACGAAGCAACGCCCTCCCGTGCTCGAGGAGAGCGTGGCGAGGGGCCAGTAGCCGAACCCGCTCGGGCACGGGAAGCGTCCGGGTCCGGCCCAGTCGAACTCCGTCTGCGCGAAGGGGAACGCCAGGAGCTCCCAGCGATACGGGACGAGGCCGAAGGGGACCTCCCCCCCGTAGTAGAGCTCTCCCTTCGTCCTGCGGCGGGGAAGCGGGGTGAACCGCTGTGTGATCCCGAGGTCGGGGGCCTCGCGCGGCTTGAAGTCGTACTCCCAAGGGCGCTCGAACGCGGCCTCCGGCGCCGCGCTGTAGAACGCGACCCCGCGCTCCACGAGCAGGGACCGCGTGGCCTCGACGTCGTCCTCCGCGTCGCCGCCCTCCCGCGTCACGAGGAGGACGGCACGCGGCTCCGTCGCGGGCGTACGCAGGTCCGCCACGGCCTCCCGCACCCCTTCGAGCAGGTTCTTCGGCCCGTCCAGGGGCAGCGCGTGGAGCGCGGTCAGCGCGCCCCGGGCGTCCTCGAGAGACCCCGGCGGCTGGTACTCCGCCCCGGCGCCGAGCACCCCCACCCGCATCCCGGTGGGCCCCTCCCGCATGGCCGCGACGAGGGCCTGCCGCAGCTCGAGCATCTCGGGCTGCAGGCTCGTCGTGGGATCCACCACGAGCACGAGCACGGCCCCGGGTCCGACGCCCCCCCTCGGAGGCCAGGAGGCCGCGCGGACCTTCAGGTCCTTCGCGACGTGGACGAGGATCGCCTCGAGGGAGGCCTTGTTGCGCTCGTACACGTCGACGGCGCCGCGCGCGGCCGGGACGACGAGGGGCGGTTCGCCGGCCGGCGCGGTCGGCGCCCGGAGGAGCCCGGCCACCGTCGCGACGAGCGCGACGGCGAGGGGGGCTCCACGGCTCGACGTGCGCTGGCGCACGGGGCACTCCATGGGCGGATGGTACCCCGCGCGCGCAGGCGGCGGGAACGGGCCGGCGCCGGGTACGTTCTATTGACGTGCGCCGGCCCCCCCGGCACCCGCCCAGGCACGCTTGGCGCTCTCGGCCACGAGGCGATCGCCCGACGTTCCGTCCGTGTGACGGGGGTTCTCACGGCGCGCCGCAGCCTCCTTCCGTTCGACTAGCCCCCGCCCGGGAGCTCCCCACCCGATGAAGCCGCCGACCTCGCCTCGCCCCGTCAAGCCTCGCCGCCCGCCGCTCCCGCGCTCCCTCCGCCGCGCACTCGCCTTCGGGGCCCTCGCGCTCGCCGGCTGCGGCGACGATGCGTCCGCGCCCGCGGAAGGCGCGGACGCGGCGAAAGTGCGAGCCGCGCAGGCCGCGACGGCCGAGGGGATGGCGATCGTCGCGACCTACCCCGTGCGCTACGTCTACGTGGCGTTCCAGCCTCCGCCGCGCGCCGGCGTCGCCGCGCCGCGCCGGACGGAAGCCGAGGCCCTCGCGCGCGCGCGCGAGGTCGTCGCCCGGCTCCGCGCGCCCGGCGCCTCCTTCGCACAGGTCGCCCAGGAGATGTCCGACGACCCCTAGACGGCCCCCGAGGAGGGGTTCGTTGGCTTTGTGGGCAGGCTCACCGGGGAGGACGAGAAGCTGATCGCGATGGTGGCGGCGCTGCCCGTCGGCACGATCTCCGAGCCCTTCGCCGCGAGGGGGGGCTACCACGTGGCGCAGCGGCTCTCCCGCGAGGACGGCAAGGCCCTCGAGGCCCGGCTCTTCGTGCCCTACGAAGGGCTCCTGATCCCCTCGGCGGAACAGATGCGCGGCCTGCCGGCCACCCAGACGCCCGAGTGGGCGCGGGTGGAGGCCGTGCGCGCCCTCGGCGCGCTCCGCGAGGGGACGGCGACCCTCGAGAAGCTCGCGGAGCCGATCTCCGGATCCAGGGTCCTCCGCGACGTGCTTCGCGGGAGCCCCTCCGCCGGATACGAGGCCCTGGTGAGAACGATGCGCGCCGTCGAGCCGGGTGCGTGGGCGGGGCCGATCGACGTGCCCGACGGGGTCATCGTCGCCCATCGGCTCCCCTACGTGCGCGCGTCGGTGCGTCAGCTCGTGGTCACCCACGTCGGGTCGGCGAAGTCCAGGCGCGTCACGCCGCGGCTCGCCGAGGACGCGGAACGGATCGCCAGGGATGCCAAGGCCCGCGTCGACAAGGACCCCGCGAGCTGGGACCGCGTGGTGGCCGAGGTCAGCGAGGAGCCCGGGACGAAGGGCGCCGGCGGATTCATGGGCGACGTGGCGAACACCACCAAGGCCGCCAAGCGCTACCCTCCCGAGATCGAGGCGGCGATCTGGAAGCTGGCCCCGGGGGAGACCAGCGACATCGTGGCCAGCCGATTCGGCTTCCACGTCTTCCGCCGCATCGACTGACCCGGAGACCGGGCCCTTCGCGCCGCGGCCCCCCGCGCCGGGCCCCCACAGCCTGTGAGCCTCCCCCCAAAGAGGCGCCGCATGGGGAGGACGCGGTCCGGGGGTAGAATCCGCCCCCGGTGCGGTTCCGTCCGCATCCCCCTTCCGTCCCCGGAGCCGAGCCCTTGGCCACCCCCGCGAGCCTTCGCCGCATCGCCCGTCTCGCCCACACGCTCGAGCGCGATCTCAAGAGCGGCGGGATGGGCCTCCCTTGGAAGGCGCTGTTCCGGACGAACGCGATCCTCACGCGCATCGTGGCGCACCTCGCCGAGCACCTGGCCCAGGAGGCCGAGGTCGGCGCGAAGGCGGGCCCGCGCGTCCGGGAGCCGCTCCCGAAGCGCAACCGCGTCGGCGCGGACGTCGAGCGCGACCGATAGCGTAGGGTGCCCGACGGCGAGCGGTCAGCGGACCGCGACGAACAGCGCCGCGACGGCGGCGCCGAGCGCGATGCGGTACCACGCGAACGGCACCATGGTGGATCGCTGGAGGAAGGCGATGAACGCCTTCACGGCGATCACCGCCGCCACGGCGGAGGTGACGAACCCGACGGCGAGGAACGTCGCGCTCGCGCCCTCGAGCACGTGCGGGTCCTTCACGAGCTCGTAGCCGGTGGCGAGCAGCAGCACCGGCACCGCGGCCAGGAACGAGAGCTCGGCCGCCGCGCGCCGGGTGAGGCCGAGCAGCATGCCGCCGGCGATGGTCGCCGCCGAGCGCGACACGCCCGGCCACAGCGCGAGGCACTGGAAGAGCCCCACGCCGAGGGCGAGGGCGGGCGTCAGCTCGTCGAGGGTGCGCGTGCCGCGATCGCCGCGACGACGTTCCAGCGCCAGGAGCGCGACGCCGCCGACCACGAGCGCCGAGGCCACCCACGCCGGCTCGTGGAGCTCGCGGACGACGTGCCGCGCGAGGAAGCCGATCGCGGACACGGGTCCGCACACGAGGGCGAGGAGGCCGAGGCCGCGCAGGCCGCCGAAGGCCCCGGGGCGGGGCGCGGGCCGCAGCAGCGAGACGAAACGGGCGCGGAAGAGCCAGACGACGGCCAGGAGCGCGCCCGACTGGATCACCACGTTGAACGCCTCCCCGCGTTCGCCGAGCGAGGGCAGCAGCCGTCCCACGAGGATGAGGTGCCCGGTCGAGGAGACGGGGAGGAACTCGGTCAGGCCCTCGACGATCCCGAGGACGACGGCGACCCAGAGCTCGGGCACGGTCAGCGCTCCGTCGGCAGCCGGACGAGCAGCCACGCGCCGTCCACGAGCCTCGCGACGTAGCGGAAGGTGGCGAGGGGCGGCCCGAACACGACCTCGATCCCCCCCTCCACCTCGGTCGCGGTCGCGTCGACGACCGCGCGGCGCACCAGGGCCTCCGCATGCGACCGCGGGAGGTCCTTGCTGCTCGCCTTGAGCTCGGCGATGCGCGCGGCGCGGAACGCCGCGAGGTCGGCGAGCGCGCCCTCGGGCGGGGCGGCCGCGCGGAGGGTCTCCCAGTGCACGACGGCCCCGAGGAGCTCGAGGTCGCCCGTCAGGAGCCCGATCGCGAAGCGCGCGCCGGCCTCCTCGGGACTCTTGGCGGAGCCGGCCGTATCGAGCGGCGGCGCGTCCGGCTCCTTCGCCAGCCCCTTCGCGATCATCACGAGGCCGCTGCGCGACTGGATCACGGCGAGCGGCGTGCGGTCCTTCGGGTCGAGGTGGAGCTCGAACACGAGGTCGGGTCCGAGCGTCGCGATCACGAGCCAGGAGTCTCGCGAGGCTCCCTCGGCCTCGAGCCGCGCCGCGCCCTTCACCTCGATGCGGCCCGCGGCGATGCCCCCGTCGTCGCCGAGCAGCACGGGCAGCTCGTACGTGGAAGGCTCCGCCGGGCACCGGCGGGCCAGCTGGAACAGGGCCGCCAGGGAGCTGGTCGTGGCTCGGTCGCCCGGCACCGTCGAGCGCGCGGGCTCGGCCCCCGCCTTCGCGTGCCGCTCGAGCGCGAAGCCGGCATCGGTCCTCTCGACGCGGAGCGACTCGGTCTCCCCGCCCTCCTCGCCACGGCGCCGCTCCATGCGCACGAGCGAGAGGTCGGCGGCGAGCGTGGCCTCGGTCGAGAGCACCTTGGCCTTCAGCCCGCTGTGGACGCGGCTCGTCTCGAGCACGTGCCACGTGCCCGCGGCCCCGGGGCCCTCCGTCGGCCGGATCTCGAACCGTGCGCTCCCGAAGGGCGTGCCCTGGAGCCGGATCTCCGCATCGAAGCGCCAGCCCTGGTCCGCGGACGGGGCGGGAAACGTCGCGCGCAGCGCCGCCGTCCGCTCGGCCGCGGTCGGGACCGGAGGGACCGGCGGGGCCACGGGCGCCGGGGGTGACGCTGGCGGAGCCGCAGGCGTGGGACCGGGCGGCGCGGGCGTGGGCGTCGGGGGCGGCGCGGGGGAGGAGGGAGGGGGCGCGGGGGAGGGAGCGGGAGCGGGCGCTGGCACGGGCACCGGATCGTCTGCGTAGCCCGGGGTGGCACCGGCGAGGAGGGTCGCGAGGATCCACCGTCCGAGCCGTCGACGCGTCCGCATGGCGACTCCGAGAGCGCGGACCGCCGCGCCACGACCCGCGCACCCTAGCCCCCCCTGCCTCCCGGTCAACTTCGGAGGGTGGGTCCGGCCCCTTGCCCTTCGGGCGCGGGCGCCGGCACGGAAGGTCTCGACAGGCGGCGCACGGCGCGCAGCGCGAGCCAGAGGAGCCCGAAGGCCACCGCGAAGCCGGCGACCCGGCCGGCGAGCCCGACCTGATGCCCGTCGAGCCAGTCGTTGAGCGCGTTCCCCGCCAGCGCATAGAGAACCGCGACGGCGGCGTTGGAGAGCGTCACCACCGTGAAGGTCCGCATCTGCGTGAGCCCGATGAGCCCCCCCACGAGGCACCCCCCGAGCGCACCGCTTCCCGGCAGCGGCAGCAGGACGAACAGCCCCACCCCGAACGTGGCCCAACGCCGGATCCACGGCCGCTCCTTGAGCGCGCGGCCCGCTTCGTCGCGCGCGCGCAGGAAGGCCGGGCCGGCCTTGGGCAGGCGCCCGAGCAGATCCAGGTTGAAGGCGTAGAGGAAGGCCATCGCCGTGTTGAGGACGATCACCATCCAGGCCAGGTCCCAGGACGAGAGGTGCTCGATGGCGCTCTTCGTCAGGACCGCGGGGCCGAGGATGACCGTCGTGCCGAGGGGGAAGAGGCAGGCCCCCGTCGCGTAGGCGATCTCGCGGGCGTACTCCCCCCCCTGCCACAGGAGGACGCCGAACCACGCGAGCACGAGGAACGCAACGGGGGCGAGGAGGAGGCCCGCCCGCACCCACCCGGGCTTGCGGGGCGGGAGCGCGGGGGTCGGCGGGGCGGCGGTCGGGGGGGGCATCGGATCCATGATCATCGCGGGGTCGGGGGAGGAGGATAGCGGGACAACCAAGGGAGGCGTTCGGACGGCCCGACCCCCCCCACGCACCCCGGGGCGCTGCCCTGGCGCACCGGCACGGCATACTGCCCCTGCCGACGCGCCCCGGTAGCTCAACTGGATAGAGCATCGGACTTCTAATCCGGCGGTTGGAGGTTCGATTCCTCCCCGGGGCGCCACTTCGGGGACGGTCCCCAGGCGGTGGAGGCCGACGCGCCCGACGCCCTTGCGCACGCGCCGACGGTAGACTCGGCGGCGGTTCCAGCCGATGTCGAGCCGTCCCGAGGAAGGAGCGCGCGATGGGCTGCGTCGGGATCCTCCGCTCCGTCGGCCTCGTCGCGGGCCTCCTGCTGGCCCCGCTCGGCACGGGAGAGGCCGGCGATCGGCCCGCGGCCGACGCCTCGGCGCAGGTCCGCCTGACGACGCTGCGGGCCCGGCTCACGGAGTGGTGCGAGGCGCGCAAGAACCTCCTGCCCACGAAGTGCCCGAAGTGCGCGGGGTACGGCCTGCTCGACGGAGGACGCGGCGGCTTCGTCACCTGCGCGCGCTGCGAAGGGCGGAAGACCGTCCTCTCGGTGACGGCGTTCCGCAAGGTCCACTACGACATGAAGTCCGAGGCCTGGCGGAAGCGCCCCAACGCCCAGGAGGAGGCGAACGCGGCCTACAAGGCGTCGGACGGCGCCGCGCGGCCCTCCCTCCACCTGAAGTCGTTCCGGGTGGACCGGGTGGAGCTCGCCGCCGATCGCTTCGGCCGCGGCTTCGTCTTCGAGGGTACGGACAACGTGTCGCGCGAGTCGCGCTGGGTGCGCGGGATCGACCCGACGTCGAAGAAGGAGACGTGGTTCGTCCACGAGCCCGAGACCGACGGGGAGTTCGCGGTGGAGACGGTCCCCACGGAGACCGCGGTGCCGATGCGGGTGCCCCTCGCGCCGGAACGGCTCGACGAGCTGCGGAAGCGGCTCGCCGTGGCCGGGGTGCGGCACGACCTCGAGGACGCCTCGGTGGAGGGCGACGTGCTCCTCCTGCGGCTCTTCTCGAAGGCGGCGACGTCGGAGGAGGAGCTCGACCGCTGCCTCGGGTCCGACACCGTGCCGGCCGCGCGCACCGCCCTCGCCGTGGAGGACAAGGTCGCGGGCGTCAAGCTCGTGTACCTGGCGCGCTGGCGCGACAAGTTCGGCGCCGTGGGCCGCGCACCCTACATGAGCGCGGGGATCCGCCGCGCCGACTTCGAGAAGATCGTCTTCGAGAACCTGACGCCGGGGGAGGTGTTCCAGCTCTTCGACCCGCGCCGGGTCCCGGACCCCGAGGAAGGCGTCCGCTGGTGGAAGGACTGAAGCAGCGCGCCGGGCGTCAGATCGAGCGCCCCAGCAGCGCGCGCGGCCCGAACCAGCGCACGGCGCGCGCGGCCCACCGCGCGCGGAGGGCGGCGGCGCGGCGCCCGCCCTCGGAGTGGAGCGCCGAGGCGCGCTCGAGCAGGTGGCGGGCGCGGCCCTTCGACATGCCGATGCGACGACCGAGACCGTAGGCCCGGTGAAGGAGGACGCGCTCGGCGTCCCGTGCGTGGGCGGTCCGCGCGAGCTCGGCCAGGTAGAGCGCCAGGCCGAAGCCCTCGCCGAGCACCTCGCGAGGGTCGGCCCCCAGGACGCGCAGGAGCTCCGACACCTCGTACGGACGGTCTTCGATCGGGTCGGGGCGTCCCTCGCGCCGCGCGCGCGCGGCGGCCCTGGCTGCGACGCCGCACCCACCGGCCGCCTCCGGATCCACCACGGTCATGTTCCCGAAGTGGACCCGGTAGCGCACCAGGCGATCGGGGAGGTTCGCCAGGCGGAACCGCTCGCTCAGCCGGAGCCAGAGGTCGTAGTCGCTGGCGTGCCGGAACGCCTCCCGGTGCCCGCCCACGGCCCGGAGCGCGGCGGCGCGGGTGAGCACGGAGGAGTGGCAGATCGCGTTGGCGTCGGGGAGCCGTCGCGCCATCTCGTCGGGCTCGCACGGATGCGCGATGACCCCGAGCGGCCGGTCCTCCGCGTCCACGACCGTGGCACCCGTGCCCACCGCGGCGACGTCGGGGTGCGCGTCGAGATAGGAGACGCACCGCTCGAGGCGGGTGGGGAGCCACACGTCGTCGTGGTCGCAGTGCGCGAGCAGCTCCCCCCGCGCGAGGTCGATGGCGTGACGGGTCGCGCGTGTGTGGCCGGACCGGGCGAGTCGTTCGACGCGCACGCGCGGATCGCGGGCGGCGGCCGCGGCGAGGATCGCGGGGGTCGCGTCCGTCGAGCCGTCGTCCACGGCGATCACCTCGAAGTCGGCGAAGGTCTGGGCGAGGATCGCCTCGAGCGCCGTGGGGAGGAACCGCTCGCCGTTAAAGACGGGCACGATCACGGAGACGCGCGGCGGGGTCACAGGGTCCGCGCCCAGAGAGCGCGCGCGCCGATCCGCCGCGTCAGGCGCGCGGCGAGGCGCGCCCACAGCGCCCGCGCGGCGCGCCCTTCCTGCGCGTGGAGCTCCGAGGCGCGCTCGAGCAGGTGGCGCGCCCGGCTCCGCGACATGGAGGCCGCCCGCCCGAGCGGGTAGACCTGCCGCAGGAGGAGGCGCTCGGCCTCGGCGTCCCCCGCGCGACGGGCCAGGTCGGCGAAGTACTGCGCCGCGCCGAACGCCTCGGGCGCCACCTCGCGCGGATCGGCGCCGAGGGCACGGAGGAGCTCGTCCGGGTCGTAGGCGCGATCCTCGAGCACGCAGGGACGCCCCTCGCGGCGATGCCGGCCCGCGGTGCGGACGGCCACGAGGCCGCGCGCCGTGACCTCGAGCCGCCGCACGCTCGTGTTCCCGAAATGCACGCGGTAGCGGACCAGGCGCTCGGGCAGGTTGGCGACCTGGGAGCTCTCGCTCGCCCGCATCCACAGGTCGTAGTCGCTCGCCTGGTGGAAGGCCTGTCGGTGGCCCCCGAGCGCCCGGACGAGCGCGAGCCGCGCGAGGGCCGTCGAGTTCACGAGGGCGTCGCCCTCGCGCATGGCCGCGGCGACGGCCGCCGGGTCGCACGGAGGCTCGGTGATCCCGATCGGACGGTCCGAGGCGTCGATCACGGTCGCGGCGCTGCCCACGACCCCCACCTTCGGGTGCGCGTCGAGGTACGCGATGCCGCGCTCGAGCCGCGTCGGCTCCCAGACGTCGTCGTGGTCGCAGTGGGCGTAGAGCTCCCCGCGCGCGCGCGCGACGCCGCGCGTCGTCGCGCGCGTGTGCCCGCCCCACGGGACCCGCTCGACCCGCACACGCGGATCGCGCCGGGCGGCCTCGGCGAGGATCGCGGGCGTGGCATCGGTGGACGCGTCGTCCACCACGATCAGCTCGAGGTCGCGCCACGTCTGCCCGAGGATGGCCGCGAGCGTCGCCGGCAGGAACCGCGCCCCGTCGAACGCGGGGACCACGACGGACACGCGGGGCGGATACGCGGGGACTGTCACGGTGGCCACGGGGATCCGACGGAGGGTCGTGCGCGCCCGGGACGGTCCGGGCGCCCCCCCGATGGAGGCTACCCCACGCCGCCCTGGTCGCCCATCTCCTCTTCCGCCGACAACGAGGCCCGGAGGTACGCGCGGTTCATCTCGGCGATGAACCGCACGGGGATCACCTTCGGGCAGGCCTCCATGCACTCGTAGTGGTTCGTGCAGCGGCCGAACGCCTCGGCGTCCATCTGGTCGACCATGGCCCGGACGCGCCGGCTCGCCTCGGGCTTCCCCTGGGGCAGACGGCCGAGGTGCGCGACCTTCGCGGCGGTGAAGAGCATGGCGCTCGCGTTCGGGCAGGCGGCCACGCACGCCCCGCAGCCGATGCAGGCCGCCGCGTCCATGGCGAGGTCGGCGTCCTCCTTCGGGATCGGCACCGCGTTCGCGTCCGGCGCGCTGCCGGCGTTCGAGGTGATGAACCCGCCCGCGGCCATGATCCGGTCGAACGCGGTGCGGTCGACGACGAGGTCGCGGACGATCGGGAACGCCTTCGCGCGCCACGGCTCGACGTGGATCGTGTCGCCGTCCCGGAACGTGCGCATGTGGAGCTGGCAGACGGTGGTGGCCTTCCTCGGGCCGTGCGCGGCGCCGTTCACCATCATGGAGCACGAGCCGCAGATGCCCTCGCGGCAGTCGTGCTCGAAGGCGATGGGCTCCTTGCCCTCGTGGAGGAGGTTCTCGTTCACGAGGTCGAGCATCTCGAGGAACGACATGTCCGGGGAGATCCCGCGGACGTCGTGCCGCTCCATCCGCCCCGGGACGTCGGGCCCCGCCTGGCGCCACACGTGGAGGGTGAGGTTCATCACTTGTAGCTCCGCGTGGACAGGTGGACGTTCTCGAACACGAGGGGCTCCTTGTGCATCGCGGGCGCCTTGCCCTCGCCCTGGTGCTCCCACACGGAGACGTGGGAGAACCGCTCGTCGTCGCGCCTCGCCTCGCCCTCCGGGGTCCGGTGCTCCTCCCGGAAGTGGCCGCCGCACGACTCCTCGCGCGTCAGCGCGTCGAGGCACATGACCTCGGCGAACTCGAGGAAGTCGGCGAGGCGCCCGGCCTTCTCGAGGGTCTGGTTGAGCTGCCCGGGGCCGCCGGTCACGCGCAGGTCCTTCCAGAAGCGCTCCCGGATCTCGGGGATCGTCTTCAGCGCCATCTCGAGGCCGGGACGCGTCCGCGACATGCCGCACTGGTCCCACATCAGCCTGCCCAGCTCGACGTGGAACGAGTCGGGCGAGCGCGTGCCCTTCACCGCGAGCAGCCGGGCGATCCGTCCCTCGACGTCGCGCGCGACGCCGGAGAACTCGGCGTGGTCGGCGGCCACCTTCGACGGGCCCGCGTCCGCGAGGTAGCCGCCGATCGTGTACGGGAGCACGAAGTAGCCGTCCGCGAGGCCCTGCATGAGCGCCGAGGCGCCGAGGCGGTTGGCCCCATGGTCGGAGAAGTTCGCCTCGCCGATCACGAAGAGGCCCGGCACCGTGCTCATCAGGTCGTAGTCGACCCACAGGCCGCCCATGGTGTAGTGGGGCGCCGGGTAGATGCGCATCGGGACCGCGTACGGGTCCTCGCCCGTGATGTTGCCGTACATGTCGAAGAGGTTGCCGTACTTCTGGCGGATCGAGTCGGCGCCCAGGCGTCCGATGGCCTCGGCGAAGTCGAGGTAGACGCCCCGGCCGCCCGGTCCGACGCCGCGGCCCTCGTCGCAGACGCCCTTCGCCGCGCGCGACGCCACGTCGCGG
>JAYTCP010000500.1:0-1958 GCA_043736435.1 Planctomycetia bacterium
CGAGGACGCGCAGGAGCCTCCGCGTCTTCCCGCGCTCCACGACGAACACGCGGTCCTTCCAGGCGAGGGGCTCCCCCTCGAACGGCCCCTCCTTCGCGACGGCCTTCCACGCCCGCTCGAGCTCTCCGCGCAGCGGCCGGGCCGCGCTCGCGCCCGTGCGCGCGGGACACCCGTCGTCCTGGGTCCAGCCGTGGGCCGGGGCCTGGGCACCCTCCTCGAACCCGACGGCGAGATGCTCGTCGGCGCGCTCGGCCCTCGCGGGGGCGGGCCGCGCCGGCCCGATGCCGACGAGCGCGGCGAGGCAGAGGAGCGCGAGCCGTGCCGCGGATGCCATCGAGGGGGTCCCCAGGGGGACGGATCCTAGCCGTCGGTGGCCGCGGGGTCACCCGGCGTCCGTTCGGGGACGCGCCCCCCCACTCCACGGCATCCACAAGGAACGCGTGCGTCGGCCCTCGACTTGTTGTAGAAACCAAGGGCCATGGCCCACGTCCCCGACAGCCTCCTCGACGGCATCGAGACGATCCTCGCGGACGGGATGCGCGAGGACGCGGCGGCACTCGGCATGCGGGAAGCGACCGCGCGGGTCCTCCTGGCGCTCGGGGAGGCCGAGGGGATCCCGATGCGCGAGCTGGCGCACCGGGCGGCCCGCGACCCGTCGACCATCACGCGCTTCGTCCTCCGGGCGGCGGCCGACGGCCTCGTCGAGCAGCGCCCCGGCATCGAGGACCGACGCGAGCGGGTCCTCCACCTCACCCCAGCCGGCCAGGCCGCCCGGACCGCGCTCCTCGCCCGTCGCACGGCCCGGACCGCGGGCATCCGGCTCGGCGTGCAGGCCCGCACGGGCCTCGGGCCCGACGAGGTCGACTGGTTCCTCTCGCAGCTCTACGCGTCGCTCGTGGACCCGAAGCCGGCGTCGCTGTAGCCGAGGCCCCGCCGCCCCCTACCTCTTGACGAGGCGCAGCTCGACCACCGGGCTCTCCCCCGTGCGAACCTCGAAGGCCTTCTCGTCGGCGTCGCCCGCGCTGATCGAGGCCCGAAGCCGATAGAGCCCCGGAGCGAGCCCGATGACGCGGCCCTCGAGGGGCAGCACCGGAACCTTGCCGGGCGCTGCGTGAATCGTCGTGAACGGGGTCTGGTAGGTGGCCGCGATCGGGACGCCCCGGCCGTCGAGCAGGGAGATGCGGACGCTCTCGGGCGGCGAATCGCCGAGGACCGTGACCCTCCACGCGGCCTCCACGCCGGGCGCGAGGGCGATCGTCGTCTCGGACAACGCGCCCGGGGACACCGTGACCTGGGAGGTCGCAGCCAGCGCACCGGTCACGTGCGCGCGCACGCGCCACTTGCCGATGGGGAGGCGCTCGAACAGCCAGGTGCCGTCGTCCTGCGGCAGCGCGAGGGGATGGGCGGCGGCCGGGATGTCGAGGGCCTCCACGTCGATGCGCACGCCCTTCGGCTCCGCCATGCCCTCGGCGGGAGCGAGAATGACGAGCAAGGAGCCGTTCCCCACCTTCCCCTGAGCCAAGAGCTCTTCGACGGACACCCGCGGCGCGCGGGGCCGCGGAGCGAGGCGCGCAGAGCCCCCCGTCTCCGCGGGGCGGGGCGCGACCGGGACGCCGGGGTCGGGGTCGCCACTGCGCCGATCCTCGGGAAGGGGCGTCTTCCCCCCACCCGAGAGCGTCACCCAGGCGACCAGGCCGACGACGGCGACGAGGAGGAGAAGGGCGAGGGAGGTACGCATGGAAGGAGGAACGCCCCCGTTCTACCCGGCCTTCCGGGCGCCGGGTGCGCGAGGGGCTCTCGGGGCGTGCGTGGCCGAACCCTACGACCCGACCGTCAGGATCCAGACCGCTCGCGCCGCGGCCACCAGCGCCCCGACGGGGGCGAGCAGCCAGACGACGGGGTTGCCGCGGTCCGTGCGGCGGAGCCGACGGTCGCTCGAGGGCGTCCCGATCTCGCGG
>JAYTCP010000501.1:0-3514 GCA_043736435.1 Planctomycetia bacterium
CCCCCCCCCCCCCCCCGGCAGGGAAGCTCAGAGCCTGAGCAAGCATTGCTCAGGCTCTGAGCCTACCCCGCCCGGAGCCGCTCCTGCTCGGCGACCAACGCGTCGAGCAGGGCCCGGTGGCGGAACGCGGTGGCGCTCTCGATCCCGGCGCAGAGGGCGACGAGCGCCCCGGCGACGTCCCCCAGGGCCTCGCGTGCCTTCGCGAGCGAGAGGCAGGCGGCGCCCGCGTCGTGACGCAGGGGCCCCCCCTCGAGCCCGGCGAGGTAGCGGGCGAGGTGCGACTCGGCGGCGACGACGTCTCCCTCGGCGAGGCAGTCGTTCCCGAGGAGCAGTCGGGCCATCAGGTCGTCGGGGTCGGCCGCGACCATCTCCTCGAGCGCCGTGCGTCGGGGAGACGTCGTCATCGAGAGGCCCTCCGGCACCCGTCGCTCCGCCCACGCCCCCCCAAGAGGGTCAGCGCCTTCCGACCTTGCCCACGCGCTTGCCCGCGCCCGGCCGTGCGGCGGCCTTCTTCGGGGCGGGCCCCTTCGCGACACGCTGCTTCCCGGCCGGCTTCTTCGCGGCGGGCTTCTGCGTGGCGGGTTTCGTCGGGGCGGGGCGCTTCGCCGCCGGCCGCTTCGCGGGCGCCGGCTTCCCGGTCGGCTTCCTCGCGCCGGCCTTCGCCCGTGCGGCGGATCGCGCGGCCGGCGCCTTCGCCGACGGCCCCTTCGGCGCCGAGGGCTTCGAGACGACCACGGACGTGCGCTTGCCCGAGCCGGCGCGCGCGTAGACCGAGGCCAGCGTCTTCCCCATGTCGGCCGGGCTGTCGGCGACGAGGATCCCCGCCGCGCGGAGCGCCTCCTTCTTCTCGCCGGCCGTGCCCTTGCCGCCGGCGATGATCGCGCCGGCATGGCCCATGCGCTTGCCCGGGGGCGCCGTCGCGCCCGCGATGAACGCGGCTACGGGCTTGCGGACCTCCGCCTGGACGTAGGCCGCGGCCTCCTCCTCGGCGGTGCCGCCGATCTCGCCCATCAGGAGGATCGCCTCCGTGCCCGGATCCCGGTTGAAGAGGTGGAGGGCGTCGAGGAACGTCGTCCCGATCACGGGGTCGCCGCCGATGCCGACGCACGTGCTCTGGCCGAGCCCGAGGTTCGTGAGCTGCCAGACCGCCTCGTAGGTGAGGGTGCCCGAGCGCGACACGACGCCCACCTTGCCCGGCTTGTGGATGTAGCCGGGCATGATCCCGACCTTCGCCTGGCCGGGCGTGATGACGCCGGGGCAGTTCGGGCCGATCAGCCGGAGGCCGGCCGCGGAGACGGCGGCCTTCATGCGCGTCTCGTCGAGCGCGGGGATGCCCTCCGTGATGGCTACGATGAGCGGGATCCGGGCGTCCACCGCCTCGAAGACCGCGTCGGCCGCGAAGGGAGGCGGCACGAAGATCATCGTCGCGTTCGCGCCCGTCTTCGCGACGGCCTCGGCGACGGTGTCGAAGACGGGGATGCCCTCCACGTCCTCGCCGCCGCGCCCCGGGGTGACCCCTCCCACGACGTTCGTGCCGTACGCGCGGCACGCCAGCGTGTGCAGCCTGCCCGCGGAGCCCGTGATGCCCTGGGTGAGGAGGCGGGTCTCCGTTCCGACGAGGATGCTCACTGGACGGCCTCCACGATCTTCTGCGCCGCGTCGGTCAGGTCGGTGGCGGGGACGATGGCGAGCCCGCTCCCGCGCAGGATCTCGCGACCCTTCTCCACGTTGGTGCCCTCGAGCCGGACCACGAGCGGCACCTTCAGGCCCACGGCCTTCGAGGCGGCGACGACGCCCTCGGCGAGGACGTCGCACCGCAGGATCCCGCCGAAGATGTTGACGAGGATGCCCCGCACGTGCGGGTCCTCGAGGATGATCCGGAACGCCGTCGTCACCTGCTCGGTCGTGGCGCCGCCGCCGACGTCGAGGAAGTTCGCCGGCGTGCCGCCGTGGTGCTTGACGAGGTCCATCGTCGCCATGGCGAGGCCCGCCCCGTTGACTAGGCACCCGATGTTGCCGTCGAGCTTGATGTAGGAGAGCCCGGCGTCCCTCGCCTTGCGCTCGGTGGGGTCCTCCTCGTCGACGTCGCGCAGGGCCGCCACCGCCGGCTGGCGGTAGAGCGCGTTGTCGTCGACGGTCACCTTGCCGTCGAGGCACATCACCCGGCCGTCCTTCGTCGTGATCAGCGGGTTGACCTCGACGAGCGAGGCGTCGCGGTCGAGGAAGACGCGGGCGATGCCCTGGAAGACCGCGGCCGCCCTCTGGACGAGCGCCTTGTCGATGCCCAGGCGGAACGCCAGGCGGCGGGCCTGGAAGCCGTACAGCCCGGCCTGCGGGTCGACGATCTCCCGGACGATCGCCTTCGGGTCCTTCGCGGCGACCTCCTCGATCTCCATGCCGCCCTGCGCCGAGGCCATGAGCACCGGCGTCTCGAGGCGCCGGTCCAGCACCACGGCGGCGTAGAGCTCGCGCGCGATGGGCAGCCCCTCCTCGACGAGGACGCGGCGCACCACGGTGCCCGCCGGGCCCGTCTGGTGGGTGATCAGCGGCTGCCCGAGGAGCCGCCGCGCGACGTCCGCGGCCTCCTCGGCGCTCCGGACGAGCTTGACCCCGCCGGCCTTGCCGCGACCGCCCGCGTGGATCTGCGCCTTCACGACGCCGAGGCCGACGTCGAGCTCGCGGAACGCCGCGGCCGCGTCCTCGGGGCTCTTCGCCTCCCGCCCCCGCGGGACGGCGAGGCCGGCCTCGCGGAAGATCGCCTTCGCTTGGAACTCGTGGAGCTTCACGGACACCTCCGGGAGAGGAGGAAGGATCCTACGGGGCCCGGAGGGCCCGCCGAAGTTCCTGCCCGGACGGCGCCGTCGGGCCCGCGGCGCGGAGGCTACGCCTCGGGGAACGCCGGCGCGCGGGCGGACTCGTACGCGACGAAGCCGCCGACGAGGTCGGAGACGTTCTGGAAGCCCTCCCGCGCGAGCAGGCTCGTCGCGAGCGAGGACCGATAGCCGGTCTCGCAGTGGACGACGACCTCGCGGTCGCGCGGGACGCGGCCGAGCAGGTCGCGCAGCCGCGGCAGGGGCAGGTTCACGCTCCCCGCGACGTGCCCCGTGGCCCACTCGCCCGCGCCCCGCACGTCCACGACCACGGGGGCGGTCCCCTGCGCCTGCCGGCGGAGCAGATCGACGGGGGACATCCGCCGGGTGCGCGCGACGAGCTCCGGCCGCGACGCCAGCACGCCGTGGAGGTCGGCCACGGTCCCCGCGACGTGATCGAACCCGATCCGCCCGAGGCGCAACGCCGCCTCCTCCTCCCGCCCCGGGTCGGCGCAGATCACGATCGGGCGGTGGCGATCGACCAACGTGCCCGCCCAGGTGGCGTACTTGCCGCCGAGCCCGACGTTGAGGCTGCCCACGAGGTGCGCGGACGCGAACTGGGTGGCGCCCCGCACGTCGAGCAGCGTCGCGCCCTCGTCGCGCAGGCGGAGCACGGCCTCGATCGGGAGGGACACGAGCGCGCG
>JAYTCP010000502.1:0-6304 GCA_043736435.1 Planctomycetia bacterium
GGGGGGCGGCGGGGGCACGGAGGGTGGGAGGTACGGTACCCCCGTCACGTGCGGGTCACCCCCCCAGCGCGGCCCCCGCCGCCCCCCCAGGACTCCCACCCCGGCCGTCCCCCCCCGGTGGCGCCCCTCCCGCGCCCCGGTGGCGCCCCTCCCCGGAGCAGGAGCACGGCCGCCCCGTCGCGAGGACGAGGCGGCCGCACGGGTACGCAGCCCGGGAATCGTCGGATCAGGCCGGAGGCAGCGCCTCGGGAGTCGCCTCCGTCTCCGGAGCCGCGGGTGCCTCCGGCGTGGCAGGCGCCTCCGCTGACGCCGCCGGCGGCGTCGGCGGCATCTCGCCGCGGACCAGGGTCAGGCCGATCTTGCGCTCGTCGGCGTCGATCCGCAGGACGCGGACCGCCACCTTCGTGCCCGGCGTGAGGTTGTCCGAGGGCGTGAGCTCGCTGATGTGGAGCAGCCCCTCGAGGTCCTTCTCCAGCGAGACGAACACGCCGAAGTTGGTGACCTTGGTGACGTCGCCGACGTGCTCCGTCGAGACGCCGAAGCGCTCGGCGATGTCGTGCTGCCACGGGTCGAGCTCGAGCTGCTTCATGCCGAGCGCGATGCGCTTCTTGTCCTTGTCGACCGACAGGACGAGGGCCTTGATCTTGTCCCCCTTGTTGAGCACCTCGGCCGGGTTGGCGATCTTCTTCGTCCACGACATGTCGGAGACGTGGAGGAGACCGTCGATCCCGTCGGAGATCTCGACGAACGCGCCGTAGCCCGTGAGGTTGCGGACCGTGCCCTCGACGACGGTGCCGGGGGGGAACTTCTTGTCCACCTCGTCCCAGGGGTTCCCGTCGGCCTGCTTCATGCCGAGGGAGATCTCCTGCTTCTCCTTGTTGATGTCGAGCACCACGACCTCGACGTCGTCGCCGACCTTGACCACCTCGCTCGGGTGGTTGATCCGCTTGCTCCACGACATCTCGGAGATGTGGACGAGGCCCTCGATGCCGTCCTCGAGCTTGACGAAGGCGCCGTAGGGCATCACGTTGACGACCTTGCCCATCACTCGGCTGCCGACGGGGTACTTGAGCTCCACCGTCTCCCAGGGGCTGGGGAACTTCTGCTTGAGCCCGAGGGCGATGCGCTCGCGGTCGTGGTCGACGCGCAGCACCATCACCTCGACCTCGTCGTCGATCGAGAGCATCTCGGACGGGTGGTTCAGGCGGCTCCACGACATGTCGGTGATGTGGAGGAGGCCGTCGATGCCGCCCAGGTCGACGAACGCGCCGAAGTCGGCGATGTTCTTCACGACGCCCTGGCGGATCTGGCCCGGCTGGATCTCGGCGAGGAGCGTCTTCTTCAGCTCGTCGCGCTGCTCCTCGATGAGCTTGCGGCGCGAGATGACGATGTTCATCCGCGGCTCGTCGATCTTGATGATCCGCGCCTCGATGTCCTTGCCGATGAACTCGCTGATGTCGTTCGCGCGGCGGATGGCCACCTGGCTCGCCGGCAGGAAGACCGGCACGCCGATGTCGACGAGCAGGCCGCCCTTGATCTTCTTGACCACGCGCCCGCGGACCGTGTCGCCTTCCTTGTGCGACTGGATGATCCGCTCCCACCCGCGGATCCGGTCGGCCTTGCGCTTGGAGAGGACGATGCCGCCCCCGCCCTCGTCGACGCTCTCGAGCAGGACCTCGATGATGTCGCCGACGTCGAACTCGGTCGCGTCGGAGAACTCGGAGAGGGAGATGACGCCCTCGGACTTGTAGCCGATGTCCACGACGACCTCGTCGTTGCGGATGTCGACGATCTTGCCCTTCACCACCTTGTTCGGGCCGAACTCGGCGGTCGTGTGGTCGTACGCGGCCTGGAGGGTGTCGGTGCCGCCGTCGCTGCCGAAGACCTCGGTGAGCGCACCGTGGAGGTCGGTGGCGGGGATCTCCTTCAACCGGATCTTGTCGCGGGAACGCATGCGGGGGAGAACTCGTTTCGACGGGAGGGGGGTCAGGCGCCTTCGCGCGCGGGCGGTACACCCGTCCGGGCACGTCCTCCGGCACGTCGAGGGTCCCCCTCCCGGAGGACCTAACGGGACGCGACGGGAGGAATCCGGGAGCGTACCAACGCCAGGACCTCGTCCAGAACTTGGGCAGGGGTGCGCCCCGTCGTGTCGATCGTCACGGCGTCCGGGGCCCGGACCAGGGGGGCCAGGCCCCGCTCCTCGTCCTCCCGATCGCGCTCGGCGATGGACCGCTCGATCTCCTCGAGGGTCACTCCGCTCCCCTTCGTCCGCTCCTCCTCGAACCGCCGGCTCGCCCGCTCCCGGAGGGTCGCGTCGAGGAAGATCTTCACGACCGCCTCCGGGAACACCACGGTCGCCATGTCGCGGCCCTCCGCCACGATGGACCCGAACTCGGCGGCGAATCGCCGCTGGAGGTCCATCATCACCGTCCGGACCTCGCCGATCTTCGCCACGACGATGACGGCCTTCGCCACCCGCTGGGTCCGCATGTCCCCCGTCACGTCCCGCCCGTCGACGGCCACCCCCCCGGTCATCGGGTCCAGATGGCCCCTCGCCTCGCGGGCAATGGCCGCCACCGCCGCGGACGCACCGGGGGCCTCGAAGTCGACCCCGGCGTCGAGGGCCGCGACGGCGACCGCCCGGTACATGGCCCCCGTGTCGAGGTAGGCCCACCCGGCCCCGAGGGCGCGGGCGAGGGCCTTGGCCGTCGTGCCCTTGCCGCTGGCGGCAGGGCCATCGATGGCGACGACGACGGGGACGGGCGGCGGCATGCGGGAGGGGGAGCGATCCGGGGGGACGAGGCGACGGACGAGCGGGGGGAGGAGGGGCGTTCAGGCCCGAACGGGGCCCGACGGGGGGAGGAGAGCGTGCCGCGAAGGTAGGGCATCGCCCCTCGCGCGCGAACCGATTTCCCGCGGGACCCTACCGCAGCGCGTCGCGGGGCGAGAGGAGCGCGATGCCTCGACCGTCGAACCGCACGACGCCGCCGCCCGCCTCCCAGTCCTTAACGACCAGCACCTCGCCGGGGCGATCGCCTGGCAGGCGGTGGTGGACGCCCGTGTGCACGTGCCCGGCCACGAGCACGTCGGCGCCGTAGCCCGCGAGCCAGGACCGGGCGAGCCCGTAGTCGAGGCCCATGGATGCGTAGGGCTTGCGCCGCACCTCGCGCTCGGAGAGATCGCGCAGGCCCCGCGCGAGCCAGGTGGCCGCCCCGTGGGGCAGGGCCGCGAGGCCCGCCCGCGCCGGCTTGCTGCGCAGCACGCGCCGCATCGTCTGGTAGCGCGCGTCGCCCGTGCAGAGCAGGTCGCCGTGGGTGATCACGACCGTCCGCGTCCCCCACCGCGTGCGCACGACGTCGGGCCATAGATCGACCTCGAGGCCGTCGGCCCCGTCGAAGGCGTAGTCGCGATTGCCGCCCTGGAAGGCCACGCGGGTGCCCCCGCTCGCAAGGGCCGAGAGGGCGGAGACGAAGCGCCGCGCGAACGCCTCCTCGGCCTGGCGCCGTCCCACCCACCAGTCGAAGACGTCACCGAGCAGCACGAGGGACGCGCAGCTCCCCGAGAGGCCGCGCAGGAACTCCTCGAAGCGATCGGCCACCGCGGGATGCTCGGGCGAGAGATGCACGTCACCGGCCACGATCACGGGAGCCGTCATGGGCGGGACGTCGAGGATCGGGGGCAGCGCGTCGGGCACGGGCGGCAGGGTACCCGCCCGCGGAACGGTTCGCCCTGCCGCGTCCCTCTCCTCCCCCCGCTCCCCCCACCTCGTCCCGAGGATCGTCAGCCACCGTCCTCCTCCGATTTCCCCTTGGGTCCCCGCGCGATCCGGGCCGATGCTCCTCGGACGTACCCATGTCGGCCGCGCCCTCCCCGTCCACGCCCCCGCCGCCTGCGTCGTCCGAGTCGGACGACGTCGGGACGTTCTGGCCGCACCTGCGCGTGCTCGGGTGGACCGCGCTGTTCCTGATCGTCCTCGAGCTGGCGCTCGAGTGGCGCGCGTACGGCCGCGGCTGGGAGACGTGGGTGTTCGGGCACAAGGCGCCGGAGCGGCCGGCGGCCGCGGCGCCCTCGGCGTACGGCCCCACGGACGCGTACCCGTTCCGCAGCCGCGTCGTCGAGCAGGCGCGGACCGTGGGCGCCCCGCGGCTGTGGATCGCGTCGGCGTCGTACGCCATGGGCGGCAACCTCGCCGTGGAGTACGTCTTCCCCGTGCGCATCGGGGAGCTGCTCGCGGCCCCGGGCTCGACCGTCGAGGTGCTCAACGCGGGCCGGGTCGGCACGACCGTCGTCGACAACACGGTCGAGCTCCGGGCGCAGGCCGCGCGGTGGAAGCCCGACGTGGCGATCCTCTACCAGATGTCGACGGACGTCGACCAGCTCTCGCGCACCCTCGGGCACAAGGGCGGGCTCGAGGCGGCCGCGGGCAGCGAGGGCCTCGACTGGGGCTCGGCGGTGATCACGAAGACCACCGCGTGGCCGCTGCTCAAGGAAGAGGTCAGCAGCCGCGTCACACGGATGATGCCGCTGGACGACGGGCTCGGCGCCGAGGGCGAGCGCGCGTTCGAGGCCCGCGTGCGCGGCTTCACGGCCGCGTGCCGCGAGCTCTCGATCCAGCCGGTGCTGTGCACGTTCGTCACGAGCCACGGCCGGGGCGATCCCGACGAGCTCCCGATGCACGTGTTCCGCTACAACCAGCGCCTGTCGCGCAAGGGCTGGCACGACACGGTGGACGCGTGGAACGACGTCCTGCGGCGCGTCGCGAAGGACGAGGGCCTCCTCCTCGTCGACCTCGCGCCCCTCCTCCTCGGCAAGCGCGCGTCCTTCGTCGACTTCGTGCACTTCAGCAAGGGCGGCCACGAGACCGTCGCCCGCGCGGTGTCCGACGCCCTCGAGGGCCCCGGCAACCCGCGGTCCCTCCGAACGGAGGGCCCGCGGTGAACTTCAACACCCCCGAGTTCTTCCTGTTCCTGCCCGCGGTCCTCCTGCTCTTCGGGCTCGTGCGCACGCGCATGCTGCCCCGCGAGCTCGTGCTGCTCGGGGCGTCCTACTTCTTCTACATGTCGTGGGACTGGCGCTATGCCGGGCTCCTCGTCTTCTCGACGGTGGTCGACTGGTGGATCGGGCTGCGCCTCGGACGTTTGACGGACCCCCGCGCGCGCAAGGCGCTGGTCACCCTGAGCCTGATCGTCAATCTCGGAGTCCTCGCGACGTTCAAGTACTGGAACTTCGTGATGGACTCGCTCGGCTGGGCCGCGCACGCCGCGGGGTGGTCGTGGCAGCCGCCGCTCCACCACCTGCTGCTGCCGGTCGGCATCAGCTTCTACACGTTCCAGTCGCTCTCCTACACGCTCGACGTCTACCGCAAGGAGATCCCGGTCGAGCCGAGCCTCCGGCGCTTCGCGCTGTTCGTCTCGTTCTTCCCCCAGCTCGTCGCCGGTCCCATCGTGCGCGCTCACGACTTCCTCCCCCAGCTCCACCGCACCCCCGTCGTGACGCGCGAGGCGTTCCACTCGGGCCTCCTCCTCGTCTTCCGCGGCTGCTTCAAGAAGGTGGTGCTGGCCGACCTCCTGGCGGTGCTGGCGGTGAACCCCGTCTTCGCCGACCCCTCGAAGTGGTCCACGCTCGACCTGACGCTGGCGCTCTACGGCTACGCCTTCCAGATCTACAACGACTTCTCCGGCTACAGCGACGTGGCCATCGGCGCCGCGCGGATGATGGGCTACGAGATGCCGAAGAACTTCGAGCGGCCCTACCTCGCGCGCAACGTGCGCGACTTCTGGACCCGCTGGCACATCTCCCTCTCCACGTGGCTGCGCGACTACCTCTACGTGCCGCTCGGCGGCAACCGCCACGGCGCGTGGAAGACCAAGCGCAACCTGATGCTGACCATGCTCCTCGGCGGGCTCTGGCACGGGGCCGCGTGGACGTTCGTGCTCTGGGGCGCGTGGCACGGCGTGCTGCTGGTCCTCTCGGGACGGGGCAAGCGACGCCCCGAGCAGGCCCCCCTCGGGCGGGTGCTCGCCGAGCGGCTCGTGACCTTCCACCTCGTGCTCCTCGGCTGGCTCCTCTTCCGCGCCCAGGACATGGGGACGCTGTCCGCGTTCGTGCGCGGCATCGGCGAGGGCACGTTCTCGACGCGCCTGCACCCCGGTTACGTCCTCGTGCTCGCCATGGCGGTGGCCGCGCACTCGATCCCGAAGGACGCCGTCGCCCGGGCGTGCGAGCGCTTCCTGCGCCTCCCGACGTTCGTCCAGGGTGCGGTCTACGCGGGCTCGATCCTCGTCCTCTGCGGCCTCTCCGCGGG
>JAYTCP010000503.1:0-3510 GCA_043736435.1 Planctomycetia bacterium
CGGGAGGCCGCCACGCTCGCGACGCTCTACGAGCGCCACCATCGAGGCGTCCACCTCCACCGCGACGAAGCCGGCTACCGGCGCAACGTCGACCTCAACGTCCCCGACACGTTCTTCGGCCTCGGACATCCGCTCACGGGCTACGTACGGCTCGCGATCGAGGACGGGTACGTCGAGGTCGTCGAGGATGTGGTGCCCGATGCCGATCGCGCGGCGGCCCTGCGCACCGTGGCGCGACTTGCCGCGGACCTCGGCGCCAAGGCCATGGAGGGCTGGTTCGATCCCTGCCCGGAGGTGGCGCCATTCTACGAGGACCGCGGCCGCGCCACGATGCTGCCCATGCTGCGCGGCGTCGAGGACGCGACGGGCGCGCGGTTCTGGAGCTCGGACTACTTCTGAAGGCGCGCCGACGCGGATGCGTCGGCCCCGCTGCGTACGTCTCCTCGGTCCAGCCGCACTGGCGAGTCTCGGTGCGGGTGCCGGACTGATAGGTCTCGACGCGGTAGCCGCACGGCACGACCCTCACCTCGCCGGTGCACCGCTCGCACTCCTCCTTCGTCACCGGGGGAACGCCCGGTTCCGGGCCCCGGCGCCCCCAAGAGCGTCGGCGACGGCCGTCCCCCGCGCGTCCGCCTCGCGCAGCGTTCCGCGGCCCGTCGATCCGCTGCGGATCAGTTCGAGACGGTCAGGAAGGTGACGAACCCGTCGAAGATGTCGATCGTGTGGAGCTCGATGGCTCCGCTGGCCCAGAAGATCGTCACGTCGTACGTGGCGGGGAAGAGGTCGAAATCGATGAACTCCCCGGGGAAGAGATCGACGAAGAAGCTGAAGTGGTCGGGACCTGCCACCTCGTCGATGTCGACGCTGTCGACGACGTCCGTGGACAACGCATCGTTCGTCAGCTCGAGGGTGCCCGCGGGCCCGGGGGTCACCGATCCGCCGCCGCAGCCGATGCTTCCCAGCGCGGCCACGAGAACGAGCAGGACGAGGGTGCGGAAGAAGGAGGGGTGCATGGGAGTCGTCCGTTGGGGGGTGCCGAGCGCCCGGATGGCGCCGCGGCCGAATGCTTGGATGCCGGGCAGGACGGCCGGGCTCGCACGGCGGCGCGGGGCCCCGCGGGGCCCAAGGTCGGGACGAGTCGCGAAGGGGCGAAGGGGCGAAATGGGGGGCCCGCGGCGGCATCCAACCTTGCATGCATATTCCGCGCCTGCTGCCCCTCGAGATGAATCGGTCGGATCGGGCTGCCATCCGCTTCACGCGCCTGCTCAGCGCGCACGCCCTCATCCGCGCCTCCTGTGCGTACTCGGAGGCGGACCGTCGCGACTGGCTCGCCTTGGCGCGCGTGCGCGCCAGCAGCGCGTCCCAGGTCATCCTGCGCGCCCGCAGCGCGCGATCCAGTGACGGTGCCTCCGCTTTCCGCGCCTCGAGCTGACTCGAGTCATCGCGGAGCGCGAGGGGCCGGCGCTCCGGAGGGAGGCGGCATCGCCGCCCGCGCCAGCGCGCCGCCGCGGCCCTCCCTCCAGACGTGGAACGTCGCATCCATCCGGAGGGCTCGCGAGAGAGCGTGGCCGGGCGGACGCCCGGGCCGTTCCCCGCGGACGAGGAAGGGGGGCGCATCCCGCATGGCTCCGCCCTACCTATCGTCAGCCGAACCGCCCGCCCTGAGGAGTCCCCCGGAGGTGCGGAGCCCGGATCTCCTCGCGACGGGACCCGGCGCCGCGGGCCCTCTCCCCCTCACGCGCCGAGGCGGACCGGCACCTGGATGCCGGCGTCCACCATCGGAGTCGGGAGGCTCGGGGCGGGCCCGACCTTCTTCCGGAAGGGGCCGCTGAGGAGACGCAGGAGATCCCGGATCGGCATGTGTCGGCTGAACGTCCGGAGCAGGCCGAAGGTCCTGACCGGACGCCGGAGGAAGCGGGTCAGGAGCAGCGAGGCGTACCCCTTCATCCGCAGCCTGTTCACGAGGTCGTTCGGGACGGTGTCCGGGTCGATGTCGCAGCACTTGAAGGTCTTGTCCCAGTCCAGGTCGTCGTCGACGATCCCGCGCGCGGCGTAGTCCTTCCACAGGGGCGTGCCCCGGTAGACGGCCAAGCGGTTGAAGCCGAAGGTGTCGACTCGAAGGCGCGCCGCGAAGCGGAAGGTCGCGCGGATGTCGTCGGCGGTCTCTCCTGGACACCCGATGACGAAGAATCCATGGACGCGGGCGATCCCGTGCCGCTTGGCCTCGTCGACGGCGTGCTCGATCTGCGCGAGCGTCTGCCTCTTGCCCAGGCGGTCGAGCATCTTCTGCGTCCCCGACTCGATGCCGTAGGCCAGCATGTCGCAGCGCGCCCGACCCATGAGCGGGAGCTGGTCGACCCCCACCGAGTCGACGCGCCCCTCGCATCCCCAATGGAACTTCAGCTTGCGTTCGATGATGCCGTTGCAGATGTCGCCGATCCGCTTCTTCTTGAGCAGGAAGTGGTCGTCGGTCAGGTAGATGGAGCGATAGCCCAGGTCGCTCAGCTGCTGCATCTCCCCGAGGACGTGCTCGGCCGACCTGCTCCTCCACTTGCCCTCCCCGAGCGAGGGGATGTCGCAGTAGATGCAGGAGTAGGGGCAGCCCCGCGACGTCTGGATCGTGCAGAACTTGTCGAGGGAGAGGACCGCAGGCACGTCGAGCGGCAACGACTCGATGTAGTCGATGGGCAGCGACTCGCGGTCCGGATACGGGAACTTGTCGAGGTCGGCGAGCAACGGCCGCGGCACGTTCTTGACGACCTTTCCGTCTCGCCGCCAGACGAGCCCCGCCACCGCGCCCGGCGCCGCGAGGTGGTCCAGGTAGTCGAGGAGGAGCTCCTCGCCCTCCCCCACCCCCACGTGGTCGATGGACGGACAGTCGGCGAGGATCCGCTCGGCATTGATCGACGCGAACGCCCCTCCCACGATGATGGGGATCTCGGCGTCGGCCTGCCTGACCTGCCGGGCCATCGCCTTGAGCGCCGGATAGGCCGTCACCGACAGGAAGGAGAGGGCGACGACGTCGGGGCGCTCCTTGCGCACCGCCGCGGCGACGTGCTCGGCTCTCATCTCCGGGTGGCAGGTGTCGAACATCCGGACCGTGTGGCCCGCCCGTCGCAGGACGGGCGCCAGGGTCTGGATGCCGAGCGGCGGGAAGGCCATCACCCGGACGCGGTGGTCCTGCTCCCCCTCCGCGCCATGCGCGGGAAGGAGATGGAAGTACGCCTCGTCCCTCACATACACGAGCAAGACTTGCACGCCGAGATTGTAGGCCGTTCGCGCCACCCTGGACACGAGCGCGCGGGTGAGATCCGCCGTGCCCCTCGAGACGAGACTGCATCCATTGTGTTGCGGCGTGCGGCCGTGGGGAGCACGCCCCACGCCGGGCGGAGGGGCGGGAGGGCAGCGCAGAGCCGCGTCACTCGATCGACACGAGCCGAAGATCCCTGACGATCGTGATGTTCGTGCCGGGATTGCGCTCCGTCACGATCTGGTGACGCAGACGGCCAT
>JAYTCP010000504.1:0-5484 GCA_043736435.1 Planctomycetia bacterium
CGAAAGGCCCCCACCCACGCTGCACGACCCCGGCGGAGCCCCGCGCCCTCCCCCGGTGGCTAGCCCCGGCCTGCGCCGACGGGCGCGCGGAACATCCCCGTCCGGAAGGACACGATGCGCCCCTCGATGGCGGAGGCGGCAACGGTGGATGGCGAGGCCAGGTAGAGCTTCCCGGGGCCGCTGCGGCCCTTGAAGTTGCGGTTGATGGCCGAGACCGTGACCTGGTCGCCGGTCTCGGAGACGCCGGGCCCGCAGCCGATGCAGGCGCCGCAGCCGGGGCGGATCACCTCGACGCCGGCGGCGCGGAAGTCGTCGAGGTAGCCGCGGGTGCGGGCGTACGTCTCGACCTCCTCGGAGCCGAACTGGATGTAGAAGCGCACCCCCGCCGCCACGCGGCGGCCGGCGGCGAGCGCCTCGCGCACGACCGTCGCGTATGCGTCGACGTCGTCCTGCTTGCCCGCGGTGCACGAGCCGCCGTAGGCGATGTCGATGCGGACCGACGGAAGGTCCTCGACGTTGCACCCGTTGCCCGGGTCGGAGGGGATCCCGCGGTCGGGGTCGCCCGGGGTCGCCACCATGGGCACGATCGCGTCGAGGTCGATGCGGTGCACGCCGCCCGCGTAGACCGCGCCGGGGTCGGGCCGCACGAGGCGGGCCCGCAGCTGGTCCTTCGTGAGGTCCTTGCGGCGCGCGGCGATCCACTCGACGGTGCGCTCGTCGCCCTCGACGACGCCGGTCTTCGCGACGCACTCGGTCGCCATGTTCGCGAGCGTCGCGCGCTCGTCCATGGAGAGCGAGGCGAGCCCGGGCCCGCCGAACTCCATCACGCGGTCGAGCGTGTCCTGGCGGCGGGCGTATGTGGCGAGGACGTGGAGGATCACGTCCTTCGCCATGGCCCCGGGCCGCAGGCGGCCGACGAGCTCGAAGCGGATCGACTCGGGGACCTCGGTGAACGCCAGGCCCGAGTGCGCGATCTCGGCGTACTCGGTGGCGCCGACGCCATAGGCCAGCGCGTTGCTGCCGCCGCCCATGCACGTGTGGCTGTCGGTGGCGAGGATCAGGTCGCCGGGCTCGATGAACTGCTCGCGCGCGACCTGGTGGCAGATGCCGGGGCTCACGCCCTGCTTGCTGGAGTAGTCGCGAACGCCGGTCTTGCGCTGGAACTCGCGCTGGAGGCGGCGCAGGGTCTCGATCTGGTCGGCGTAGGGGGCCATGCTCTTCACGCCCGTGGCGTAGATCAGATGGTCCTCGAACACCGCGAGCTTGCCCGGGTTGACGACGCCGTAGCCCTCGCCGTACTCCTGTGTCAGGAAGTAGTCGACCTGCGCCGTCGTGAACTCGTGGCTGTAGCCGCCGTCCACGCGGAAGACGATCGCGTCGCCCGGCTTCACGTACCGCGGCCCATCGCCGACGAGGTGGCTCGCGTAGATCTTCTCCCCCATCGTCATGGGCCGCTTCGCCGTGTCGTGCGCGGGCACCGCGACCCGCTTCTCGCGCAGGGCTTTCGTGAACGGGAACAGGCCGCCCTCGCGCACCATGAGGCGCGTGACGGGGTCGTAGCCCGTCATGAACGCGTCGAGGGGGACGCCCTCGCCCCCCTGGAGGCGACGCAGCACGGCGTGGTCGCCCATCAGGACGCCCTGGTTCACGGTGGTGCGCGCGTGGATGGGGGCGAACGACGCCGCGATGGCGATGCGGATGCCCGACCACTTCTCCGCCTGGACCGCCGTCTCGCGCGACGAGCCCGTGCCCTTCCGGAACCCCGAGACGATCACCTCGAAGCCGCCGTCCATGAGGGCGCGGGTCGGGAAGAGGCGCTTGCCCTCGACGATGAGCCCCGCGTACGCGTCGAGCGCGAGGTCCTCGGGACGGTGGCGGAAGCAGACCCACGCCGGGGTCATCGCGTCCGTGTTCACGTCGTCGAGGAGGTCCTCGACGCGCACGTCGTCCATCGTGAGGTTCAGCGTCCCCGCGAGCTGACGCCGGATCAGGTCCGGGTCCTTCGTGAGGAAGAGGACGCGCTTGCCGGGGGTCAGGCGGACGGGGTCGGTCGGGCGCATGGGCCGACGATCATACGGCGCGGGGCGACCCCGTCAGAGCCTGAGCAAGAATTGCTCAGGCTCTGTGTCTCCATACCGGTGGGGGAGGCGGACCCTCCCCCACGCCGGCCCCGACACGAGGCCTCCCCCTCCTCGGCGCCTGATGGGCGCCGGAAGAGGCCACGTTCGATGCTTGCTCACGCTCTCAGGGGCCATGCGAGACCGTCACCGTGGTCGTCCCGCCGGGCGACACGACGATCAACAGGAGGCTCGGCACGGCGGCGGCCGCGGGCTGCCCGTCGTCGTAGACGAGGTTGAGCACGCTGAACACGCCCGCCGGCAGCGCGAAGAACTGCGAGCCGCCCGGGGCGATGGAGACGCCGTAGTCCTGGAACGCGCCGCCGGGGACCTCCACGATCCGCAGCGACGAGATCGCGTGCGTGTTCGCCCCGCCTCCCGTCGTGTTGGCGGCGTTCTGGATCTGGATCCCCGTGGCCAGCGGGCTGCCCGCTCCGCACCCGACGAAGCCGAGCAACAGCACGGCCACGGCGAGGCCGAGCACGAGGGTCGGGAGGCTGCGACGCGGGAAGGACGTGTCCATGGCGGGTGGCCTCGGTCGCGGACGGGGCCGCGCGCGGCCGATTCTGCGCCCTCGCGGCGCGGCAGACAAGGAGGAGGATTTCTCGGGCTTTCGGGCCGATGAGGCCCGACGGGGGGCGCACCCCGCGCGCCTTCGGGACCTCCATGCAACGACTCGGGGCCCCACGCGGGGCCCCACGCGGGGCCCCGAGAGGAGCGACGTCGGCTCCCGACCGTCAGGCCGAGGGGTTCTTGAGCAGCACGGCGATGCCCTGGCCTCCGCCGATGCAGGCGGACGCGATGCCGTACTTCGCCTTGCGGGCCCCGAGCTCGCGGGCCAGCGTAACGATGAGGCGGGTGCCCGTCGCGCCGAGGGGGTGGCCGAGCGCGATGGCGCCGCCGTTCACGTTGCACTTCGCGCGGTCGAGGCCGAGGAGCTTCTCGCAGCCGAGGAACTGGGCCGAGAACGCCTCGTTGATCTCGAACAGGTCGACGTCCTCGATCCGGATGCCGGCCCGCTTGCACAGCCCCTGGATGGCCGGCACCGGGCCGATGCCCATCACCCGCGGCGGGACGCCGGCGAGCTCCCAGTCGACGATCTCGGCGAGCCGGGGCCAGCCGTGCTTTTCGGCGTTCTCGCGCGTGGTCACGATCACGGCGGCGGCGCCGTCGACGATGCCCGACGCGTTGCCCGCCGTCACGGTGCCGTCCTTGCCGAAGGCGGGACGCAGGGCCGCCAAGGCCTCGAGCGTCGTCTCGGGCTTGATGTGGTCGTCGGTGGTGACGGTGTCGATCACCTTGTCGCCCCGCTTCACCTCCACCGGGACGATCTCCTCGGCGAACTTGCCGGCCTTGACGGCCGCGGCGCCCAGCTGGTGGCTGCGGAGCGCGTACTCGTCCTGGGCGGCGCGGGTGATCCCGTAGTCCTTGGCAACGTTCTCGGCCGTCTGGGCCATGAAGAAGCCGCAGTACGGGTCGAGCAGCGCGGCGAAGAGCAGGTCCTCGCCCTTCATGTCCTGGCCGAGGCGGAAGCCCTCGCGCGCGCCACGGATCACGAACGGGACCTGCGACATGTTCTCCATGCCGCCGCACAGCGCCGTCTTCGCGCGCCCGAGCAGGATCTGCTCGGCGCCGGACACGACGGCCTGGAGGCCCGACCCGCAGATGCGGTTCACCGTCAGGGCGGGGACCGTCTCGGGGACGCCCGCCTTGAGCGCCACGTGGCGCGCCCCGTAGAGCGCGTCGTTGCTCGACTGCGTCGCGTTGCCGAACACCGCCTGGTCGATGTCCTTGGGGTCGACGCGGCCGCGCGAAAGCGCTGCCCGGCTGGCCGCGGCCGCCAGGTCGATGGCGGTCACGTCCTTCAGTCGGCCGTAGCCCTTCGTGCCCGAGTACTCGGCCATGGGCGTGCGCGCCCCCGAGACGATCGTCAGCGTCTGTCCGTCCTTCGCCACGGCCATGGGGTGCTCTCCGCCGCCGGCGAGGCGCCCCGGGGGGGGGCTACTTGCCGACGACCTTCGGTTCGAGGTCCACTATCTTCCGGTCCGCGTCGGCTTTCCTCGACGTCTCGCCGAGGGCGGCCGCCTTGCGGTACCACTCGAGTGCCTTGACGAGGTCGCCCTTGGCTTCCAGCGCCTCGGCCTTCCCCATGTACGTCGAGGCCTGGGTCTCCGCCTCCTTTGTCCGGACCGCTTGGACGGTCTTCGGGTCCTTGCGGACGGCGGCGAGGGCGGCGGAGGCCTCGGTCTCGAGGGGCTTCCCGCCCTTGAAGGCCTTCGCGAGGGCCTCCAGCTGGGCGACGGCGGCGAGGGGGTCCGTGTCGACGGCGGCCTTCGCCTCGAGGATCGCGGCCCTGCCCGCATCCACGTACGCCTTCTGGAGGTCGGCCGCCTTCGCCTCAAAGGCGGGGTACGGACTTTTCTTGAGGTCGGCCTGGAGCGCGGCGAGGGCCGGGCCCAGGGCGGCGAAGTCCTTCGCGGCGAGGGCGGTCTCGACCTGGTTGGCGGCCAGCCGATAGCCGCCGGGCGGCCAGATCCCCTCGAGCCACGTCGTGATCGCCGGGAGGCTCGACCGGGGGAAGTCGTACGTCCAGGCCGGCTTCACCTCGGTGGTGACGTTGATCTTGAACGCCTCGAGGTTCTTCTTGTCCATCTCGAGCATCGGCTGCGTGTAGGACGTGTCCTTCTCGCCGCGGAAGATGTAGGCGCTCTTCCCCGCGAGCCCCTTGAGCGAGGTGCCCCGGTCGCTCTGGTGGATCTCGCCGCTGATGGCGAGGACCGCAGCCCAGGGCTTCGGCTCGCGCGTCGCGACGCGCCACGCCATGAGGGCGCCCGCGTTGTGCCCGCAGAGGACGACCCGCCGGTCGTCGATGTGGTACGCCTCCATCACCTTCTTCAGGGAGATCCGGATCGGGTCGATCGAGGTCTCGTTGTCCCACTCGGGGGCCGCCGGCGCCGCCACGATCCACCCCTTGGCCAGGAGGGCCTCCGACCAGACGCCGTGGAACGTGTCGGGGATGCTCGTCGTCGGCGAGTCCGTGACCGGGTGCAGCATGAACAGGAGCGGGTACCACTTCTTCGGGTCGTAGTCCTTCGGCACCCCCATCTGGATGTACTTGAACGGCGAGGGCGCGGGGATCTGGTAGATGCCCGACTTGGCCTCGACGGGCTTCTCCTTGTCCTTCGCGGCGGCGAGGGGCCCCCCGAGCGCGACGGCGACGAGGAGGGACGAGGCGACGGCGAGGCGGCGGGGCGTGGGCATGGGAGAGATCCCGGGGCGGTGGCTGCGCCCTCCATGCAAGCACCCCGGAGAGGTGCGGGGAACAGGGGGCCGGGACGCGGCGCCCGCGGCCGGGGCTGCAGGAGGA
>JAYTCP010000505.1:0-8224 GCA_043736435.1 Planctomycetia bacterium
CGCGCGCCCGGGCGCGCGACCGCCCTCGTGCCGGAGGCGACCGGACCGGCGACCCTCGTGCTGCAGAAGGCCCAAGCGGTCGAGGGCTACGTGCGTCGCGAGGACGGGGGCGCGCCCCGGGACGCGATCGTGTTGGCGTGGCCCGCGGGCTCGGGCCGTGGCCTCGTCCACCGCGCGTGGCCCGACGCGGGTGGGCGCTACGCGTTCGCGGCCCTCGCGCCGGGACGTTGGCGGATCGAGGCCCGACGCCCCGGCGGCGTGCGCCAGGAGCTCGGGACCGTGCTGGGCGGCGCGCACGTCCCGCCCGCCGTCCTGCGCGCGGGCAGCCGGCTCGAGGGGCGTCTCGTCGACGCCGACCTCGGGAGCGCCGCGCGACCGACCACGGTCGTCCTCGTGCGCCTCGTCGACGGAGGGGCGCGGGACCCCGCCGCGGCCCTGCTGCCCGAAGAGACCGGTCCCGAGGCGAAGGGGGCCTCCTCCGCGCCGGTCCCGCCCGCGCCCGTCGCTCCGACTCCCGCTCCGGTTCCGCCGCCGACGACGAACCCCAAGGGACCCGATGCGGAGGCCCCCGATCCGCGCCTGCGCGCGACCTCGGACGCGCAGGGTCGCCTCGCCTTCGTGGACGTGCAGCCAGGGATCTACGAGGTCTCGCTCGCCGATCCGCTGCTCGCCTGGGACGGGCCGCCGCCTCGCCTCGAGGTCGACGCGGCGGCGAGCGTGCGTCTCCCCTCGTGGTGGTTGCGTCGCCGGGGCACGATCGTGGGGGTGGCCCGAGACGCCACGTCGCGCGCTCCGCTCGCCGACGTGACGATCCGCGTCATCGCGGCCCCCGACGCCCCCCCCTTTCCCGGCCCTCGGGTCGTCGATGCGCTCGTGACCACCGGACCCGACGGCACCTTCCGCGTGCGCGGGGTGGCGCCCGCCGAAGGGTATCGGGTCGTCGCGACGGCGGCGGGCCGCTCCGCCGTCGTGATGGGACCGTTCACGGTGCCCTCGGCCCGCACCACCGACGTCTTGGATGTCCTGCTCTGGCGCGGCTGGAGCGTCGCCGTCGAGGTGGTCGGCCCCGACGGCAAGGCCGTGCCGGACGCCTCGATCGTCGTGACGAGCGCGAATCGCCCGCATCCCGTCGCCGCCGACGAGGTGGCGGTGGCGACGACCCGCGCTGCCACGGCGGGCCCCGACGGACGCGCGCTCGTGAGCGACGTCCCGGACGGGGACGCGGTCGTCACCGTGCGCGCCGAGGGGTTCGTCGAGGGCAGGATGCCCGTCGCGAGCGCCGGCGCCGGCGTCACCCGCGCCGTGCGCATCCCGCTGGGCCGCCTCGCGAAGATCGTGGGGCGCGTGGCGTTCACGGACGGGAAGGCCCCGTCCCTGATCGTCCGCGCGGTCGCGCGGACCACGGGCAGGGTGCGCCTCGCGACGCCGGGCGAGGACGGGACGTTCGAGGTGGACGGCCTCCTGCCGGTGCCGACCGACCTCGAGGTGCTGTCCGGCGGGGCCTCGCCCGCGCTCGTCCTCGTGCGACGCGAGGGCGTGCTGCCCGGCAGCGGAGAGCCCGTGGTGCTCGAGGTGCCGCCGCCGCGGGTCGTGGCCGGCGAGGCCGAGGGCCTGCGGGCCGACGGCCCGGCCGCGGTGGCGCGGCTCGAGATGCGCCGCTTCGACGTGGATCGGGACGAGTACCGGCCCATCGTGGCCGAGGAGGTCGTGCTCGCCCGCGGGAGCACGCGGGCCGCGTTCCGCTTCGTGCGGGTGCCGCCGGGGCCCTGCGCCGTGCGCGTGGTGCAAGGCCTGCGCGACTCGAGCCCCGTGGCCGTGCCCGCGGAGTCCGGGGACGTCACCACCCTGCGCGTGATCGTGCCGTTCGGCGCGAGCCTCGAGGGCGAGGTGGTCGACGGGCGGCGGTACGTCCCCGCCCTCGGGGCCCGCGTGACGCTCACCCGCCTCGAGGGGCGCGACCCCGCGCCGGGCGCGGTGGAGGACCGCCCGAGCACGGTGACGGACAGCCGCGGCCGCTTCCGCCTCGACGACGTCGCGCCGGGCGTGTGGCGCGTCGAGGCGTCGGACACGGACGCGGCCTCGGCGCCGCAGGTCGTGCGCGTCGTCGAGGGCGAGGCGGGCTTCGTGGCGCCGCTCGTGCTCCGCGACGGCGGCCGCATCGAGGGTCGGCTCTCCGACGCGACGGGCCGTCCCGTGGCGGGCGTGCCCGTCCGCGTGCTGCGGCTGCCCGACCAGGAGGAGCAGCCCCCCGCGCTGTCGGACGAAGCCGGCCGCTTCCGTACCGAGCCGCTCGCCCCAGGCCGCTACGCGGTCCGCGCGTCCACGCTGGCGGCGGGCGCCGGGGGCGTGGAGGGCGTCGTGGAGGTGACGGAGGGCGAGCCCGCCCGCATCGACCTGCGCGCCGACGGGGACGCGCGCCTGTCCGGCGTCGTGCGCCGTCGGGCCGCCCTCGTGGCCGGCGTGGACGTGGAGGCCGTCTCCGAGGCCGTCCGCGGCTGCGAGTCGCTCGTTCGGCGCGCGACCACGGACGTGCTCGGCGCCTTCGCCTTCGAGGGCATCCCCGAGGGCCGCTACTCGCTGCGCCTGCTCGACGGCACCGTGTCGAGCGCGATCGCGGTGCTGCTGGGCCCGGGCGACCGGATCCACCGCGACCTCGAGCTCGGGGAGGGCCGCATCAGCGGTCACGTGCGCGCCGCGAACGGCGATCCCGTGCGGGGCGCGGAGGTCGTGGCGGTGCCCGAGGGGGTCCCCGAAGACACGGGCGTCGCCCGCACGCGCACCGGGCCCGACGGCAGCTACGCGATGTCGGGCCTCGGACTCGCGGCGTACCGGCTCCTCGTGACGCCGCTCTCCCGCACGACGCGCGTCGTCCCCGGCGTCTTCGCCGAGCTCGCGGGCCGGGAGCGTCCGACGGACGTCGTCGTCGGGGCGGGCGCCCGTCTCGAGCTCGTCGTCCGCGACGACCGACGTCGGGGCGTCGCCGGCGCCGAGGTCTGGATCGAGAGCCCCGCGGGCGTGGCGCTCCATCCGCGTGCCTTCGTCACCGGCGGGGGAGGCCGCCTCGTCGTCGAGGGCCTCGCCGAGGGCCCGGCGCGCCTGCGCGTGCATGCGCGCCGCCTGGGGCGTCCGCGGCCCGTGCCCGTGACGCTGAAGGACGGTCTCACCACGACGTCGGAGGTCGCGCTCCGGACGGCCGGATCGCTCCGGCTCACGGTGACCGCAGGGCGGGACCCTCGGGCGCGCGCCCGCATCGACATCCTGCGCGAGCCGGGCGCCGAGCCCCTCGAGCAGCGCCGCACGCTGCGGCGGCCCGAGGACGTCTCCGGGTTCGGCGTGACGCCACGGACCGGCGTCCTCGTGGTGGACGAGCTCGAAGAGGGCACGTACACGGTCGTGGTGGACGCGGGCCGGGAGTTCGAGCCCGCCCGCGCGACGGTGCGCGTGCGCGCGGGCGAGACGGAGGACGTCGCCATCGCCCTGCGATGGAAGGAGCGTTGAGCGCGGGTCGCGGATGGCGGTGGGGGAGGCACGGGCGCGTGCCGTAGCATGGGCCCGGTGCAGCCCCCGAACCGCCAGGCGTCCGGCTCCGTTCCTCCCGGTGGGGGTGCACGGTGACCGCTCCGGACCCCGATGCCGAGACCATGCTGCGCGTGAAGGCCGGGGACGTCCGTGCCTTCCCGGCCCTGGTCGAGCGGTGGATCCGCCCCCTCGCGAGCTTTTTCCACCGCCTCGGGGCGGACCCGAGCGCGGCGGAAGACTGCGCGAGCGAGGTCTTCTACAAGCTGTACAAGACACGGGCGGCCTACGAGCCGCGGGCGAAGTTCTCCACGTTCCTCTTCAGCGTCGCGCGCCACCACTGGATCGACGTCTATCGCCACTCGCGGATCGGACCCACCACGGTGTCGGGGGACGTGTCGGGAGAGGACGGGGGCGCGGGGGGCACGCTCGTGAGCCGGCTGCCGGCGCCGGAGGACGCACCGTCCGGCGGCGCCGAGCGGGCGGAGGTCGCGCAGGCCGTCCGGGAGGCCGTGGCGGCCCTGTCCGACGAGCACCGGGAGGTCTTCGCCCTCGCCCAGGGGGAGGGCCTCCGCTACCAGGAGATCGCCGAGATCCTCCGGATCCCGATCGGGACCGTGAAGAGCCGCATGCACACGGCCATGGCGGTGCTCCGCGATCGCCTCCGACGCGCTGGAATCGAACCGTAGGACCCCCGGCTCCGTTCTCCTTCCTGGATCCCGTTCCCTTGACGCCCAGTAACGACCATAACCCGTTGTCCGACCTCCTCTTGGACTCGATCCGGGGGGAGTTGTCCCCGGAGGAGGCCGCGCGCCTGTCGATCCGCCTGGCTGCGGACCCCGAGCTCCGGCGGGAGCGGGATCGCTTGACGACGTTCCTCGGGGCGGCCGCCACGGCCCATGCGCTGCTGCTCGACGGCCGGGCGGGCGAGCGCGCGGCGGCCCGCGCCGTCGATCGCGTCGATCGGGAGGAGAGCCGTGCCGCCCGCGCTCCGCATGCCGCGCCCGCAGGGAGCGGAGTGCGTCGCGCGGTCTTCTGGGCCCGCTTCCTCGCGGTGTCCGTCGCGGCCCACGTGATCGTGCTCGGGTTCCTCGGAGCCCGGAAGGTGGCCGATCCGACGACGCCCGTGAGCCAACCGGATCGCCCGTTCACCACGGTGGCCGAGTGGCCCGAGGCCCCGGACGAAGGCGCGTGGGTCGGGAGCGACGTCGAGGATCCCGCCATGGCCCCGGCCGGATCCTACGCGTTCGACCGCGACGACCCTCTGCCGATCGAGGAGCTCCTGACCCCCAGCGACCTCCTCCCGGCCGCGTCGCGCGAGCGCTACACGTCCTTCGCGGTCGGGAGCGCCCGCGCGATGTGGGTCCGCACGAGCGACCCGATGAAGCGACTGATCGAGGCCCGCGTCGGCACGCCCGGCACCCTCGAACGCGTCCAGCGCGGCCTCGTGGCCCTCGCGGCGCGGCAGGGACCCGACGGAGCCTTCGCGGCGAGGGCGCCCGCGGCCGCGACCGCCGGATCCGTGGCGAGCGTGCGCGCCACGGCCACGGTGCTGCTCGCGTTCCTCGGGGACGGCAGCTCGAGTCGGGACGGCACGCATCGCGACGTGGTGGCCAGGGCGATCGCGTGGCTCCGCACGCATGCGCCGTCGACCGCCGACCTCGCCGATCGTTCCCTCGCAAGCCTTGCGCTCGCCGAGGACTTCATGCTCGCGAACGGTTCCATGACGCCCGCGGAGAGCCGCGCGCGCGCCATCGAGCTGGCATCGCTGCGGACGAGCATCGCGACGGCCGCGCGCTCCCGGGCCGCGACCCCGGGAGCCGAAGCCGCCGACCGCTGGGCCGAGCTGGCGGTCTCCGCCGTGGCCCGAGCGGGCGTCGGTCCCGCGGCGGCGGCGACGCTGCGACTCCACCCTTCCGGTGACCTGCCGCCGTCTCCCGCGGTCGATCCCCAGACGGCGATGCTCGAGGGCGCGGACCTGCTCCGTGGGGGCCGTGGCGACGCGTTCGCCGCGTGGAATCGCGCCACGGCGAAGAGCCTGGGCGCGAAGCTCTCGGGCGACGGACTCGTGATTCGCGACGGCACCGCGCACCTCGAGGAGACGGCCCTCGTGCTGCTCGCCCTCCAAGTCGCGTATCGGACGTACTAGAAGGGGTGAGCTCTCGCCATCGGCTGCTCGCCGGGTCCCGCGCGGCAGTCCGGGTGGTCCCCCGGGGCTTGCCCCCGCGTCACCTCGAGGTCACGCCCGGGACGGATCCGTGACCGGGGCGTCCTCGCGCACCGGGCCTGGGTGTCCTCCCGCGGGGACTCGCGGCTGCAGGGTCGCCTTTCCGCTCCTACGGTCCGCACGTTGCCCGACACGGCAGCCCCGGGTGTTACGACGGTAGGCCGCCGGAACCCCTTGTGCCGGCACACGTACCGGCGGGACGCGCGTGGCCCGAAATGCCCGGCATGACGCTTGCTTTGGAATTGGGGAACAAGTCGGACGCCAAAACGTCCGATACGTGCGGGTGCGGGGGCTCGAGGCCCCGGGCCCGAGGTCGTGCAGGTGCCACACGGTCAGCGCCGCGTGGACCTGGGAAAGGCGAGCCATGGACGTTCGGTTTCTGTGCATCGAGGGCGGCCGCAAGTACTACGCGGTCGTCGTCTCCGGAGAGCAGCTCTTCGTCGGCACGCGCGGCGAGTGCGCGCGCTTCCAGAGGATCCACGAAGAGAAGGTCGCCACCGACCATCTCGACGCGCTCCGCAACCCGCGCAGCCGCGCGGTGCCGGTCCGCACCTACCGCCAGACTCGCATTCGCGCGTAGGCGCCGGCAGCCTTCCGCTCCCTGACGCCCTCGGCTCCGGCCGGGCTGCGCGGGGGAGCGGCGCATCCGCCGGAGCACGGACCTGGGTCGTACGGATGGAAGGATCCGCAGGGGGGGCGCAGGGGGCGCGGGTAGTCGGTGTGGAAAGCGCGGTCGGTGTGGAAAGCGCGGCGACGACGCGACGGGAGCGAGGACTCCACGCGAAACGTCCTCTCCCGACCTGGGCGCGCGCCCGGCCGGGGCCACCATCCCCCCGATCGTCACGCCTGCGTCTTGGCGTCCGGGCGCCGGATTCCGGGCCGCGGTCCACGGGAGGCTGGTCACGCGCGCTTCGGCGGGGTTCGATGGGCCCCATGCGACATGTCGCCTGGATCCCCCTCGCCCTGTCGCTGCTCGCGATCTGCGTGGCATCGGGTCGGCCGGTCGTGGCGGACGAGCCTCCGCCCGGTGCGAACGCGGCGTCGCGTCGCAGGCGCGACGTGTTCGATGGGCTCGCCACGCGCGTGCTGCCCCGCGCCGACACCGTGGTGGTGGGCACCGCGCGCGTGGTGCGCGAGGGGGTGGGGGGGGCCGCGACCGTCGTCTTCGTCGCGGTGGAGGAGGTGCTCAAGGGCGACGCCGCGGCCACGATCACGGTGTTCCTCTCCGGCCCGCGCAACACCGCGGATCCGGCGAATCCCTCCGCGCCCTGGTTCCCCGACACGCGTCCCCACCGCTGCGCCCTGTTCCTCCGCACGGCCCCCAACGGGTCCGGCTACAGCCTCGAGACGCTGTTCTTCGCCGACGGCGCGGAGGGGGCGGAGAAGGTCGAGGTGCTCGCGAAGGAGGTCCGGATCGTCTCGATCGCCGACGCCGGCGCGCGTCGACGCAAGGCCTTGGCTCACCTGCTCGACCTGGTCGGAGGGGAACGGACGTGGAGCCGGGCCCACGCGTCGAAGGAGCTCGAGGTCCTCGTGGAGGTCGCTCCCGAGCTCTTCGACGCGGAGACTCGCACCGAGCTCCATGCCGCCCGTCGCAAGACGTTCGACCCGGCGACGCGGGCCGCGATCTCGCGCGTGCTGTCCCGCCTCTCGCAGACGGGAGAGGTCGCCCCGCCGGCGGATCCCCCGCCCCCGCCGCCCCCGACCCCCCTCCCGCCGCTGCCGCCGCCGGGCGGGTCCAGTGACCCCGCGTGCCCGCCGTCCGTCGCGCCCCCGACGCCACCCTCGACACCGCCGCCACCGCCTCCTCCCGCGCCGCTCCCGCCGCCTCCGGCCGAGCCCGCGCCGCTGTCCGCCGAGTACCTGCGGGCCCGAAGGCGGCTCGGCGAGGTCTCCGACACCGACGGTCGCCTCGCGGGCCTGAGCGAGCTCGCGCGACTCGGCAAGTCCGGCGCGGGCCCGGACCTGCTCACGGCGTTCCGGGCGGAGGATCCCGCCCTACGGGAGCGCGCGGCGGTGCTGCTCGGGGACGTCGGCGCGGTGGACGCGTGGCCGACCCTGCGCGCGGCCTTCGGAACCGAACGCACGCCCGAGGTCCGCGAGGCCCTCCTACGCGCCGCGGGCATGCTGGGGGACGCGCGCACGGTGCCGTGGGTCGTCGCACGGCTCGAGGACCTACCCCTGCGCACCTCGGCGCTCATGGCGCTCGCCCGGCTGCGGACGCCCGCCGCGCTCGCGGTCCTCGCGGACCGACAACAGGAGGCGCTCTCGGCCTCCCCGCCGGACGAGGCCACGGCGCGCCTGCTCAGCTACCTTCGCAGCCCGGCATTCGAGGCGGCGGAGCGGGCTGTCGGTCGCGTCGTCGGCCCTCGGCGGACGCTGATCGCGCCGACCCCGTCCCGCGGTCCGGACGCCCCTGCTCCCCGCCCGGAGACTCCGCGATGACGCGCGCCCCCCGCCCGTGGCTTGCCGCCGCCGCGC
>JAYTCP010000506.1:0-3209 GCA_043736435.1 Planctomycetia bacterium
CCGCGCTACGGGTACGAGCTCGTCCGTCTCCTGGGCGAGGCGGGGTTCCAGACCGAGGAAGGGACCCTCTACCCGATCCTGCGGCGGTTCGAGGAGCAGGGCTCCCTCGAGGCGACCTGGGACACGACCCGCGCGCGTCCCCGCAAGTACTACCGCCTGTCGCCGGGCGGCCGCCAGGTGCGCAGCGACCTCCTCACGGCCTGGCGAAAGGTCCGCACCGCGACGGACGCCGCCGTGGAGCGTCTCGCATGAACGCCGTTCCCGCCCGTTCCCCCGCCGTCGACCGCTACCTCGAGCGCCTGCGGGACCTCCTGCCCGCCGCCCGGGCGAAGGAGGTCCTGCGCGAGGTCGAGGCCCTCATCGAGGATCGCCTCGAGCAGGACCCCGAGGGCGCCGCCGCGCCCGGTGCCGCCGATCGCGCGCTCGCGGCGCTGGGCGCCCCCGAGACCCTGGCCTCCTCGCTGTCGGGCGAGGAGATCGTCATCGGCCTCGCCACGCGGAAGGCCTTCATGCGGATGCTCACGGTCGTCTTCGCGGCGCACCTGCTGCTCTCGATCGTGCTCACGGTGGTCGCGCCGGGCATGAGCCTCGCGCCCGGCCTCTTGAGCGCCCTGCCGAAGGCCCCGTGGGCAGCGACGCTCGCGGGGGTGCTCGGCGTCTTCCTCGTGGACGTCGGCGCGCTGCTCGTGCTGTTCCGCCTCCTCGGCACGCGACGCGCGCCGGGCCTGCTCCGGGGGCTGCCGCTGCACATGCCGGTGCGTCGACGCGACTCGGCGCTCTCCCTCGTGCTCCTCGCCCTGCTCGCCGTGATCCTCAACGTGCCCGGCCTACGGGACCGCATCCTCGCCGTGGGCGTCGGGGAGGGCCGCTCGCCCGTCCTCGCTCCCGCCGTGACCGCGCTCACCCTCGCGGCGGACGCGGTGCTGATCCTCTTCGCGGTCCGCCACCTGCTCCTCCTCGTCACCGGCGTCGAGCGGGTGCAGGGCGTCCTCCTCGACGCGATGGCCTCCCTCGCCGGGGCGATCCTGGCGGTCCTCCTCATGACGCGGGACGAGCTGGTCCGCATCCCGCCGTCCGCGGGGCTCACGGAAGCCCAGGCGTCCGTGTTCGCCGACCTCCTCTTCCGCGTGGTGTTCGTCGTCTGCCTCGTGGCGGCGATCCTGCTCGTGATGCGGTTCGCGCGGCGCCTGCTCCGCGTGAAGCAGCTGCTGGGGCGCTGAGCGGGGAACGTCCGCAATCGTGACGACGGTCACTTCGTGGGCGGCCCCCGCACTCCCTCCCGCGTCTCGCCCGCCCGCAGCCCGTCCACGACCACGCGCCGTTCCCCCGGGAAGCTCAGGGTCACGCGGCCGGGCGGCAGATCCGTCAGCACGAAGGACCCGTCCTCGCCGATGGTCGTGCCGCGGACGAACAGCAGATCGCCGTAGGGCTGCCAGTCGCCCGGCGTCCACGTCAGCGGTCCTCCCGCGTCGGAGAGGTCGCATCCACCTCGGACCGTCGCGCCCGCGTGGAGCACGAAGTCCTGCGTCACGCGCTCGGTCTCCGCGCTGATGTCGAGCAACACCGTGCCGACATCGGTCGCGTGGCCCGGGACGTCGACGAAGGCGAGGGCGAGGCCGTTGGCCGCGTGGGTCGGCGAAGCGTAGAAGGGACGCGTCCGCGGCAGCCCCCGGATTTCGTAGGCGCCCTCCTCGTCGGTCGTCGTCGCGACGGCGGGCCAGTCCCAGGCGTGCGCGATGACCCGAGCGCCCACGACGGGTCGGCCGTCCGCCGTGCGGACTTGTCCCGAGAGCGTGGCGCCGAGACGCACGCGCACTCGAGCGTCCTGCGAGCCGTCGGCCTCCTTCCAGTCCCCGCCGATCCCGACGGCGAGCACGGCGAACCCTCCCGCGTCGAGCGGTGGGAAGGACGCGAGACGCAGGCTCCCCGACGGGTCGGCCGTCCCGGCCTGGAGCGTGAGGGACTCTCCGTGGGGGGCGCGCGAGACGACGATCACCCCTGCACCCGCCAGGTGCCGTCCAGACCGGGCTCCGTCGACCCGCACGGCGAGAGGTGCTCCGGGCGCGAACGCGACACGCACGGGAGAAGCCTGCCCGTCGCCCGCGGGCTTGCACTCCACGACGGACCATCTCCCGTCCCGGGGCCGCTGTGCGGCGATGCCGGCCGGCCCCGCGATCGCCCCCATCTCGAAGCGCCCCTGCGCATCCGTCCGCGTTCGGACGGACCACGCGAACTGGGCGAGGATCGCTGCACCTCCCACGGGGAGCACCGAGGGCAGCGTGAGGACGGGGGCCCGCGCGAGCGGGACGCCGTCCTCGTCCCTCACGACTCCGGTGACGCGCGTGACGACGGGCTGCTCCCGCAGCAGCAGGGCCACGGGGCGCTCCCTCACGGCCACCGCGAGCCCGCCCCACCGCCCACCGGGGGGTGTCTCCCCGACGAGGACGGTCATCCCGGTCGGCAGGTCGGCGAATGCGAACCGTCCCTTCGCGTCGGTGACGGCCGATCCCAACGGGACGGGACGCGGGGACGCCCACCCGAACTGGAACGACCCCTGGCTCACCAGAATGTCCGCCCAGCCGTAGGACTCGACCTTCGCCGACGCGACCGCGGTTCCCTTCTCGTCGACGAGCCGGCCTTCGATCTGCGCTCCCCTCGCGCTGGAATCCACGCGAAAGGGCTCGAGCCCGGCCTGCCCACCCGCCGCGCCATGGGGCCCCGCGAGGAAGGCGAGGAGCACCGGCAGGAAGGACAGGAGCCGCGCGACGCGTCGCCCCGACTCCGACATGGGAGGACCCTCCGGAGTGCGTGCGGCCGCACCCCCCGTGCCCCTGGGGAGCACGTCAGGCTACCTCGGGCCGTTGCTCGTAGGTCGCCAGGGTTCCTTGCCCTGCCCGCGGGTGAATTCGCATGCGCCGCGGCGAGCGGTGCCGCGATGCTCGCGGGGGTGCCGGCACCTGACCATTGCTATCCCGTGCCCGTCGTGGAGGGCGTGCTCGTACGCCGGTACCAGCGCTTCCTCGCCGACGTGGCGCTTCCGGGCGGCGAGGTGTTCACGGTCCACTGCGCGAACTCCGGCTCCATGCGGACGTGCGCCGAGCCCGGACGTCCGGTGCGGATCAGCGACTCGGGCTCGTCGACGCGGCGCCTGCGCTGGAACCTCGAGCAGATCCGCATGGGGCGCTCGTGGGTGGGGCTCAACACCGCGG
>JAYTCP010000507.1:0-6271 GCA_043736435.1 Planctomycetia bacterium
GCCGCCGCCGTCCCGAGCACGCGCACGTCCACGCGAATCGCCGCGTCCAGCCACAGCGTGCCGACGTCGCGCGGCGTCCCCTCCGCGAGCGACAGCCCCATGCGACGCACCGTGGCGGCGCCCTCGCGCATCGCCTCGATCGACGTGGGCCCGCCGCCCGGCAGCCCCTCGAGCGCGAACGTGCCCTTCGCCGACACGGTCGTGCGCGCGATCTCCGCCCCCTCGCGCATCGCGCGCACCGCCGCGCCCGCGGCCGGCCGCCCGTTCGCGGCGAGGCGCACCTCTCCGGTCACGCGTGCGCGCCCTCGCGGCACGTCGACCGCCGGCGGCGTCGGCGCCGTGCCCGCCGGGGTGTCCGCCCTCATCCCCGCGCCCGCAAGCCCGGTGCCGGCCGGGTCGTCGCCCGGCGCCGAGGCGAGCGGCGTCGGCGCGCCGTCGGTCCCGCCGCCGAGGCGCAGGCCCATCCACGTACCCGCGCCGAGCAGGCCGAGCAGGAGGCCCGCGATGAGCAGGTTCGGCAGGGTCCGGGATGCAGCGCTCATGCCGAAGGCTCCGAGGGACGAGGCGGGAAGGGGGAGAGGATGGGTGGGGGCGCCGGGGGCCGGCATCGGCGCGGGGCTCCCCGTCGGCGCGTGCGCGACCGGGATGGGCAGCCCCAGCGCGGCGAGCCAGGACCGGCGATCGCCGCCGTGGCGCTCATCGAGCACGTCGCGCAGTCGCTCGAGTCCCCGCTTCGTGCGCTGGCGGACGGTCGCGGCGGGCACCGCCGTGAGCACGGCAATCTCCTCCGCCGACCGCTCGTCGAGATAGCGGAGGAGGATCGTCGTGCGGTACGGCTCGGGCAGCGCGAGGACCGCCTCCACGAGCGTGCGCTGCGTCTCGGCGCGGGCGAGCACCTGGTCCGGCGTGTCGCCCTGCCCCTCGGGTCGCGCGGCCGCGCGCTCGCGTCGGTCGACGCGCGAGGCACCCCGCAGCTGCTGCCGGCGGCGATTGCCCATGACGATCCGGAGCCAGGTCCGGATCGCGCCCTCCGCCCGCGGGGGACGGCGCATCGCGGCGAGCCACGCCTCCTGCTCGAGATCCGCAGCGTCGGCGTCGTTGCCCGCGATGTGCCCCGCGAGGCGGCGCATGAACGCCGCGTAGGGCAGCAGCGTCTCGACGGTCGGGGCGGGGGGCTCGGGGGGCGTCATCGACAGGGGGAGGATGCCGTGGGCTTCGAGGTCGTGACGGGATCGGCTCCGCCGCCGCTCCCTGCGGTGCGCATCCCTCGCAACGCACCGGGGGCCGAAGGTAGGGTGAGCCCGTGCGAACCTCCTCCCCCCACGCCCCCCTCCTCCTCCGCTGGCTGGTCCTCCCCCTGCTCCTGCTCGGGGGCACCCTCGGTGGGCGCCCCGCGCGGGCGGAGCCGACCGACGCGTTGATCGGGCTCCGGAAGTCCCACGCGAAGCGGCTCGGGAAGCTCGCCGACGCCGCGAAGGACGCGCACCTGGCCGCGGTCGCCCTACGCCTGTTCCAGCAGGCGAACGGGCTCGACCCCGAGCTTGCGGAGGCGCGGCTGGCCCTCGGGTGGACGCGCGACGGGTCCGACTGGAAGGCGCCCGATCCGCGCATCGTCGCGGGTGCCGGCTGGGCCGACGACGGCGAGCAGAGCCTCGCGCGCTTCGAGAGGCAGGAGGCCGCGGCGCGCCTCGAGCACGGCAAGGATCTCGTCGAGGCGGCGCTCGCCGCGCAGGTGCGCAAGGCGCCGCCCGCGGAGGTGGAGCGGCTCCTGTGGGCCGCGATCGCGGCCGATCCGGACGACCCCGCGCCGAGGCAGGTCCTCGGGCACAAGCAGGACGGCGGCCGGTTCGTCGCGCCCGAGCACGCGGCGCTCCTCACGGCGATGCGAGCGAAGGCGTGGCGCGAGCGCGCCGCGCAGTGGCCGTCGATCGCGATCACGGAGGGCAAGGCCGAGGGCGCGCTCGTGCCCGGCTTCGTGCCCACGGTGCGCGTCACGGCGGGGCCCGTGCCCGACGTGGCGGTGGGGACCGGCGACGCGGGGACCGTGCGGGCGGCCGCGCGCGGTTTGGCCGCGGCTCGCACGCTGCTCGACGAGCTGCTCGGGGCGCCGGCGGAGGCGCGGTCCGCGCTCACCTTCGCGGTCGTCGGCACGCGCGCGGCGTTCGAGTCGCTGCTCGCGGCGGGAGGCCTGAACGCGGAGGCACGGGCCTCCGCGCAGGGCTGGGCGTCGTGGCCCCTGTCATCGGGGGCGACGTACGCGCTCCTCGCCGGCCGTCCTTCCGAAGCGGCCGTCGAGGCAGCGGGCGCCACGGCGGAGGCCGATGCGAACGGTCGGGGGGGCGGCGGGGGCCGGGCGCGCTGGCTCACCCAGGGTCTTGCGTGCTTCGTCAGCGAGCACGCGACGGGGCGCGCCGCGGGCTACGCGGCGTACCTGAAGGCGACGGCGGGCGATGCCGGGCCGCTGAGGCGGCCGGGCGAGTCGGTCGCCGCGTTCGCGCGGCGTATGGTCGCCTGGGAGCAGGACCCGTCCCTGCGCGAGATCTCCGCGGACGAAGGGCACGTGCTCCATCCCCGCGACGTGGCGAAGGTGGGCTCGATCCTCGAGTGGCTCGCCCTGCTCGGCGCCGACCGGTTCAAGGGCTTCGTCCTCGGCGTGCTGTCGACGCCGGGCTCCGCCGGTGCGCGGCTCGAGGCGGCGACGAAGGCCGCGGGCTTCGACGATCCCGCCGCGTTCGAGGCCTCCTGGCGACGGTTCGTGCTCGACCTCGTGGAAGCCGCCGCCGATCCCGCGTCGGAGCGCAAGGAGGCGTGGAAGATCACGAAGCTCGACCGGGCGAAGAAGCTGCCCGCGGCCGAGGCGCTCCACGGCGACCCCGTGCACGAGGTCACCGGCTCGCTGTGGCTCGGCGGACGGCCCTACCCGTGCGAGGTCGTCGAAGGCGGCGCCGCGGTGAAGCTCTACCCGCTGACCCAGCGGGCCGCTTACCGCTTCCTCCGCGAGCCCGGCGTGGCGCCCTTCACGATCCCGGCCGAGTACGGCGGGGGCTTCACCGAGATCCGCGTGGAGCTCTTGCGGGAGGGGAAGGGCTGGACGGTCAAGGCCGCCGATGCCTGGCAGGGGAGCGTCGACGGCCACGTGCTCACGTTCTTCGACGTGGATCTCGACGGCCGGTTCGGCGGGTTCGACCGCGACGGCGTCCTCGTCGGGGACGGGCTCGTGATGCAGCCGCTGCGGCGTGAGCTCGTGATCGGCGCGAAGGTCTACGAGATCCGCCGCGTGGCCCCCGACGGGCAGGCGATCGCGTGGCGATCGCGCCCCCTCGGCCCGGCGAAGGGTCCGGAGCTCGAGGCGTTCCTCCGGTGGAACGAGTGGCGCGTCGCCGGCGGCGCGCCCGCGCTCCTCTGGGACGCGACGCTCGCCGCGAGCGAGCAGAGGCGCCTCGCGGCCGAGCCGCCCTCCACGGCGCCGGCGCCAGCCGGCGGGCCCGTCGGCGCCGTCGAGGCGTGGATGCGCGGCCCTTCGGCGGCCGCGCTGCTCGACCCGGACGTGCGCGCCGGCGGGGTCGTGCGCGCGGGGGCGGCGCTCGTGCCCGCGTTCGCCCCCGCCGACGGCGCCGCACCGTCCGCCTTCGTCCGGGGGCCGTTCGTCGCTCCCGGGCCCGACCTCGAGGGCGTCGCGCCGGGCGCCGAGGGCGCGGCCGGGCCGCCCATCGTCCTGCGGTGGCCCGACGGCACCGACGTCCCGGGGCTCGCGCCCGAGGTCACGCTCTCGACGGCGTCCGGGACCGCCGTGGGGCTCGGCGCGCCCGCGATCGCGGGCGCTACCGCGACGTGTCTCCCCGCGGCGCCTCTCCAGCCGAAGCTCGCGTATCGCGTCGTCGCGCGGTTCGGCCCGTCGGACGGCCGCACGACGCGCACCTGGACGTTCACCACCGGCGCGCGCTAGGCCTACCCCCCCCGGTGAGGGGAGTCGGTCGGAGGAATCGCGGACCAACTTCTCGCGGATCGGTCCAGGGCGGGCTTGCGGTTCCCTGCCCTCCGCGCGTTCATGGGGGAGGAGGCTCCTCGATGCGTCGGTCCGTCTCGCTCCAGCTCCTCGGGATCCTGCTCGGGACGATGTGCGCCTGCACCGACGGGGTCCGAGGGAGCCGCCCGCCCGCCGTGCCGTCGCTTGCGCAGGGTTCCGTCGTCGAGACGCCGGTTCCCTCGGTGGGGAAGCCCTCCACCGAGCGTTTGGTGAACGTCCCGTCGTTCGTGGGGCTCGACCTCGAGGCAGCTTCGGAGCGCGCCCACGCCGCGGGGCTCGAGCTCATGGTGCTCCGCGTCCCCGGGCTCCCCGCGGGATCCGTGCTCGAGCAGAATCCCGGGGCGGACCGGCTCGTCCCCGAAGGCGCGCCCGTGCGGGTGCGAATCGCGTCGGGGACGGCCTCCGGCTCCGTTCCCTTCACGCCGCCCGCGATGCCGTCCGACGTCGCCACGGCGCGGGACGGAACGGCTGCCCCCCAGCCCGAGGTCACGCCGTCGATCGTGCCCGAGGGCCCCGTCGCCCCCGTGACCGAGGCCCCGTTGCCCGTGCCGTCGGTCCTCGATCGGACCGAGCCGGTCGCGCGCCGGATCCTCTCCGACGCGGGCTTCCGCGTGCGGATCGAGGCCACCGAGAGCGGTGTAGAGGGTCGCGTGATGGATCAGCTTCCCTCGCCCGGCGATCGCGTGCCGCGCGGGTCGGAGATCCTCCTGAAGGTGCCCGGCTTCGTCCCGAGCGCCGACGCGGTCCTCGGATCCCCCGACGCCGCGCCGGAGGGCACGATCCCCTCTACGCCGCCGGGGGCCACCGCGCAGGCGGATCCGCCGGTGCCGACGATGCCCACCCCGCCGCCGGTCGCCGCGGAGCCGCCGCCTGTCGCCGTCGAGCCCCCCGCCGACGAGGTGCCGGTCCCGATCTTCGCGGGGCCCAGGTCACTCGCAGGCACGGCGCCGCCGAGCGCCCCGCCCGCTCGAGAGGCGCCGGCGTCGCCGACGGACACCGTCCCGGTCCCTCCCTCCGATGCCGTCCCCGCTCCTCCCCCCACGCCCCCCTCCTCCTCGGCCGAGTCCGCCGGCGAGCCCGCGGGCCCGTCGATGCCGGGCCTCGAGATCCCGAAGCCGAAGTCCCCGCCGCACGACTCGCAGATCCCGATCGCGCCGTCGGTCTCCGTTGAGCTGTCGTGGGAGCCGGTGGCGGGCGCGACGGGCTACCTCATCGAGATCGAGGAGCTCGTCGGGCCCGCGTGGACGCCGCGCGAGCGCCGCATCGTGAAGGCCGCGAAGGCGCTGGCGCAGATCGAGCCGAGCCAGCCGACGGCCACCGACGTCCGCTGGCGCGTGCGCAGCGTGGTGGGTCGCCGCGGCGGGCGCCCCGCGCCCTGGGTCGTGTTCCACCTGCGGTGACCCGGCTCCGCGGTCAGCTTCCCTCGCGCAGCTCGCGCATCAGCTGGTCCACGGCGGCGCTGGCGATCGTCGCCCGCGTCTTGCGCGGGGCCTCGGGCGGACGCTTCGAAGGCGCCGGCCGCTCCGGCAGGGGCTCGGTGCCGCGGCGCCTCCACTCGTCGTAGCGACGCAGGCCCTCGAGGGCCAGGTCCATCGGCGAGAGGTCGAGCGGGTCGAGGGTGCCGAGCTCCGGCGCGCCGTCCACGATCAGGTAGTGACCGCCGTGGACGAGGAAGAGCGCCGCGGTGACGTCCCACGCGCGGGTCTCGAGGCCCCAGTGCGCGACCTCCCCCGTGACCAGCGCCGCGGCGGCGGCGACGCCCTGGCTCTCCTCGCGGTCGACCAGGTCCGCGGAGAGGCCCTCGTCCACGGCACCTCCGCGGAGGAGGATGCGCCCGAGCCGCTCGAACAGCACGTTGCTCTCGACGCCGATCACGCGCCCGCCGCGGTAGTAGATGGCCCGCAGGACGTCGTCATCGATGAGGATGAGCGCGCCGTCGAGCTTCTGGTTGCGGCCGAACGCCAGGAGGTCGGCCGCGACGCGGTTCGAGAACGCCCCCGCGTGGAGGATCCGGAACCGGCCCCCCTCCCCGAGGCGTGGGATCGTCGTGCCCACGGCGCGGCGCACGATCGGATCGAGGGCATCCGGGATCGCGCGCTTCAAGAGATAGGACAGCTCGTCTAACGACGCCATGGGGAAGGGTCTCGTCCCCGGTATCGACCACCCGGGGGGTGGTCCTACACCCCGGGCTTCCCGGGCCTCCGGGGGGGTGCGGTACGGTGCCAGAGCAAACGCCGCAGCTTT
>JAYTCP010000508.1:0-1862 GCA_043736435.1 Planctomycetia bacterium
GGCCGGCGCGCTCGACGTGGCCGCGCTCGACCGGGCGCTCGGCGAGCAGGTGGCCCGCCAGGGCCGCGCCCTCCTCATCCTCAACGATCCGTGCCAGAACCCGACGGGCTACTCCATGAGCGCGGCCGACTGGCAGGGCACGGTCGACGTGCTCGCGCGGCACGCGGCGCAGGCGCCCGTCTCGGTCCTGCTCGACGCGGCGTACAGCGCGTACGGCCCGGGCCGCGGGCTCGACGTCCCGCTCGCCGCCCTCGCCCCCCTGACGGACCGGCTGCTCGTGATGGTCGCGTGGACCGCGAGCAAGACCTTCACGCACTACGGCCTGCGCGTGGGCGCCCTGGTGGCCGTCGTCCCGGACGCGACGGAGCGGGCCGACGTGCTCGCGGCCCTGACCTTCGCGTGCCGCGGCACGTGGTCGAACTGCAACCGGGGCGGCATGGCCGCCGTGACGCGCCTGCTCACCGACGCCCCGCTGCGCGCCGCCGTGGACGAGGAGCGTCGGGGGCTCGCCCGCCTGCTCACCGAGCGCGTGGACGCCTGGAACGTCGCGGCGAAGCGGGCGGCGCTCGTCTATCCGCGCTACGACGGCGGCTTCTTCACGACGGTCTTCACCCCCGACGCCGACGCCGCGGCCCTCGCCCTGCGTGGCGTCGGCGTGTACGTCGTCCCGATCGAGGGCGCGCTGCGCGTCGGGCTGTGCTCGGTGCCGAAGGCCGACGTCGGGCGCGTCGTCGACGCCATCGACACCGCCTTGCGCTGAGGCGCGTCGCGTTCCCCGCGGCCCCCGCCCGCGGCCCCCGCCCGCGCCCCCCCCTTCCGCGGATCGACGTCCGCGGGCTACTTCGCGGGCGGCTTCGGCTTCGCCGGCGGCTCCTTCGACCCGACGCGTCGGTCGTGAGCGTGCCGCGGCAGCGGAGGTCCTTCCCGTCCATCGGCGTGCGCATGTCGTAGGCGCCCTTCGAGTCGGCGTGCCACAGGTCGAGGAGGACGCCGGGCAGGGGCGCCCCGTCCTCCGCGCGGACGACGCCGGAGATCGACAGGGGCACCGTGGTGGCATCCTCGCGGCGCAGGTCGGAGCGCGCGGGCGCGCCCTCGCGATAGAAGGGGCCCTCGTCCTGGGACGGGGTGTCGAGGAGCGCCGCGTCCTCGGCGCGGGCCGGGAGCGCCCCGCGTCCGAGGAGCCATGCGGTGGCCAGGGCGGGCGCCACGCCCTCGAGCAACCGGCGGCGGGTGATCGCGAAACGGGGGGCGCGGGGGGACGGCGGCATCGCCAGGGGCTACCCGGACGGCGCGGCGTACGGTCGGCGGCGGTCGCCGCGTAGGATGGCGCCATGCGCGGTGCCCCCCGGGTCGTGTCGGTCCTGTTCCTCGGCGCGGCGGCCCTCTTCATGGCGGGTCCCGCGCCCCGCGCTGCCGAGGCGAAGGGCGCCAAGGCGGCCCCCGCGGCCGCGCCGGTGTGGAGCGAGGAGGACGGCCGCACGATCGTGACGGTGACGTCCCCCTCCCGCCTGAAGGCGTACTACGCCCCGCCCAAGGACCTCGCCGAGGGCAAGAAGGCGGAGCTGATCGTCACCCTCCACGGGCACGGCGGCACGGCGACGGGCCTCTTCGGCTACACGACCCCGCTCGCGGACCCGCGCGGGGCGGCCGTGCTCGCGTGCGAGGGCAGCAACGTGATCATGGACGGCACGCGCGAGGGCCACGGGTGGGACGGGAGGGACGTGGACGCGATCCTCGCGTGCATCGACGCGACGGTCGCCAAGCACCCGATCGACCCGAACCGCATCGTGATCATGGGTCACAGCGCGGGCGGATCCATGAGCCTCAGCACGGCCGCCCGGCGTCCGACCGGGTTCGTCGGC
>JAYTCP010000509.1:0-10065 GCA_043736435.1 Planctomycetia bacterium
CGACCGTCCCCGCGTCCTTCGCCGCGACGCCGCGCTCCGCGGTCACCTCGAGGAAGGTGCCGTCGCGGTTGTTGCGCAGCCACGCCGACGCGGGCCCCGCGCCGAGGAGATCGAGGTCGCCGTCGTGGTCGAGGTCGGCGGCGGCGAGCGCGACGTAGCGGCGCCCGGCGGCGGGGCCGAGGCGCTCGGCCGGCACCTCCTCGAAGCCCGCCCCGGGAAGGCCGCGGAACACGCGGAGGCGCTCGCCCGCGATCGCGAGGTCGAGGACGCCGTCGTCGTCGAGGTCGCAGAACAGCGCCGCGGTCCCCCTGCCCCCCGCGCTCCCCCGATCCCCCCCGAGTCCCGCGGCCTGCGTCACGTCGACGAATCTGCCGCGGTCGTTGCGGAGCAGCACGCCGCCGGCCGGGCCGGCGAGGTAGAGGTCGTCGTCGCCGTCGGCGTCGACGTCGCCGCACGCGATCCCCGGCGCGACGCCGGGCGCCACGCCGGCGGGGAGGCCCGAGCCCGGGCCCGCGTCCGAGAAGACGGCGCCGGTCGGGCGGGCGAGATCGCGGATGGCGAGCGCGTACTTCCCCGCCTCTCCGTACTCGGCGTTGCCGCGCTTCAGGTGCTTCGCCAGCGCCGGCGAGCCGAACTTCTTCGCCTCCTCGAAGCCGCGGAAACGCTCGCCGAGCGCCTGCGCCTCGGGGGTGTCGGCCTTGCCCGCGCGGGCGAGCAGGGTGTAGAGCGCGTACACCGCGGACGGATCGTTCGGCGCGAGCTCGACGGCGCGGCGGAGGTGCACCTCGGCGACGTCGTCCCGCTCGTCGACGCGATCGGTCGCGAGCGTGCCGAGCCAGTAGTGGACGCCGGGGTCGTCGGGATCGACCTGTAGCAGCCGCTCTAGCGGCGCGATCGCGGCCTCGGTGAGGCCCTGGAAGCGGAGGACGAGCGCCGACTGGAAGAGCGCGTACGGGTTCCAGGGGTCCTCGGCGAGGACCTTCTCGTACTCGGCGAGCGCGAGCGGGAGGTTTCCCGCGTGGTGCGTGGTCGAGAGCGCCAGCGCGTAGTTGACCCGCGCCTCGCGCCAGCCGGGCTCGAGCTCGACGACCCGGCGCAGCGTCTCGACGGCACGCTGCTGGTCCTCCTCGTCGTAGCGCTCGAGATAGGAGATGCCCTCGAGCTCGAGCGCGAGCGGATCCTCCGGCGCCGGCGCGTCGCGGCCGCAGGAGGGCAGCAGGGCAGCGAGCGCGAGGAGCGCGACGGAGCGCCATGCCCGGCCCCGTGGGGTCCGCACCGCCGCGGGGTGGGGCTCGCGTTCGGAGGAGGGGGGGGGCATGGGGGGCCTCGGGACGCTCGGGGCGGGGCGGGTCACACGACGGTGGGAACCCGCTGCGAGGATACGCCACGCCGGTCCCTCAGCCGCAGGATCGACTTCGAACGCCGTGGCTCGCGATAGGCCACGAGGGTCCCGAACGGCACGACGCGTACGTCGGCGGGCAGCCCGACCGCGTCGCCGACCCGGCGCGCCACCTCGTCGGAGAGGGTCTCGGTGCCGGCCCCATAGGCCTCGACGACCACCTCGACCCGGTCGTCGAAGAGGTCGACGCCGTAGTCGCCGAAGAGCCCGACGGAGAAGATGGCCTCCTCGACCTCCCGGACGTTGATCCGCCTCTCGCCCACGCGGGCCACGAGCTCGTGGCGGCCGTGGGGGATCACGCTCTTCCTGAACCCGAAGCGGCAGGTCGACGGGAAGACCGTCGCGTCGTCGTCGAGGAGGTAGCGGACCAGCGGGGTCGACTTCTTGAGGAGGCCCGTGAAGGCGAGCCGGCCCCGCCCGAAGGGCCCGATCGGCCGGAGGTCGTCGTCGAACAGCTCGACGTGATAGGCGTCGAGGACGTGCTTCTCGCCGCAGGCGCACGACAGGGTGAAGAATCCCTCGACGCAGGCGTACGTGTCCACGTGGACGATGCCGAACTCGCGCCCGATCGCGCTGGCCCTCGAGTCGGCGCACAGCTCGGCGGTCGAGAGGAGGAGGCGGAGGCGCTCGAGGACGGCCGGGTACTCGGCCGGGTGGTCCTCCCGGAGGATGCGCATCCAGCAGAGGAAGTCCATGGGCGTCGCGGCGATCACGGACGGCTTGAGCCTCGCGATGGCGCGGGCGATCCGCTCCGGGGTCGCGAGGGTGCTGCGGGAGCCGACGTTGGCGACGAGGCCGCCGAGGTTCGCCAAGACGTCGCCGAAGGACATCCCGGCGATCGTGAACCCGAAGGCGAGCCCGTTGACGCACGTGCGGTTCTCGTGAAGGACCGCCCGCATCGAGGGGTAGCGCGGCGAGAGCTTCGAGAGCAGCGTCGCGGCGTGGAACTCGCGGCGGGTGAGGAACGCGGGCGTCGGGCTGCCCGAGGAGCCCGTGGTCTCGCCGTACCAGACGACCTTGCGCGCGAGCTCGTCCGAGAGGAAGTCGTACGGCGACACGTCGCGCACGATCGACTTCGTGAGCAGCGGGAGAGACGCGAAGTCGGAGGGGTCCTTCCCGGCGTAGAAGCCCGGGTAGAAGCGGGTGTGACGCACGGCGTAGCGCGCCATCGCCTCGGGGGAGAGGGCCTTGCGGCGCAGGAGCGCCAGGAGGAGGCGCCCCTTCCACGTCACGCGATCGGGGGGGAGGTCAGAGGGCAGCATGCGCGGGCCTTTCTGTCCGGACGGGCGCGACCGCGGGCGCCGGGCGGTCGAACGACCAGGAACGGGCCCCGGTCGGGCACACCGGGATGCATCGCTTGCACTGGATGCAGTCGGAGACCGTCAGCCAGTCGTTCTTGGCCAGGTCGATGCCGGTCGGGCACACCCGCACGCAGGCGCCGCACCCGTCGCAGAGCGAGTCTTCGTGGGCCACGCGGACCAGCGAGCAGCGCGCGAAGAGCCCCAGCGCGCCGCCGAGCGGGCACAGGACGCTGCAGAAGAAGCGCGCCGCGACCTTGAAGGTGACGAAGAGGAAGAGCGCGAAGAAGAGCAGGTGGCCCGCGACGATCCAGTGCGCGCCCGAGTGCACGTCGAAGTGGAGGAACACGTCGGAGATCGGGCCGACGGCGGTGGTCCCGTAGTAGGGGATGAGACCGTAGAGCGAGCCGGCGGGACAGACGGTCGCGCAGAACCCGTTCACGGCCCCGGCGCCGGCCAGCCCGAGGGCGCCCGAGCCGAGGACCACGAGGCCCAGCATGACGAACTTGCCCCAGCGCAGGGCGTGGGGGATGTGCACGGGGCCCTTGCGACGGCCCTTCTCGCAGATGTCGAGGAAGAGGCCGAAGGGGCAGAACCAGCCGCAGATCCAGCGGCCGAGCGCGGCGCCGACGGCCACCACGACCCCGACGGCGAGGAAGGGGAAGCGCCCCGTCGCGACCGACGACTGGACGACGCCCACCGGGCACGCCCCCGACGCCATCTCGCAGTACTGGCAGTTGAGGAACGGGAACACCCCGAACGTGCACCGCGCGACCGGGGCGGTGTTCGAGGCCCGCAGCACGCCGATCCTCGCGATGACGAACGAGCTCCACTGCACCCAGCCGCGCCGGATCTCCAGGCGGGAGTCGAGCCCCCCGCGCACCCGGAGGACGAGGAACACGACGAAGACGATCCCGAGCGCGACGAGGGGCGTCTTGTGCACGGGGACGTCGGGCCCGAACCGGTAGTCGCGCAGGCGCGCGAGGTCGGGCACGCCCGGCACCAGGGCCTCGATGCCGGCGTGGTCGGAGGGGACGTCGAAGTTCCCGTACGTCGTCGTCGCCCGGACGAAGTCCTGGTCGCCCGCCCACGCGCCCGCGAGCAGCAGCGCCGTGGCCACGAGGAGCCACGCCGATGCCCGGCGCGTGTCGCCCTCGAGGCGGGGGAGCGTCACTCCTCGGCCCTCCCCTCGTCGCCCCGCGCCTCGTCGATCGCGACGCCGGTCGCCGCGCGACGGAGCAGGAGGGGCGAGTCCCTGAGCCTGAGGGGGTGGATCTCGCCCGCGCAGATCAGGCGGTCGACGAGCACCACGGCGGTCATGGCCTCGGCGACGACGGCGACGCGCGGCGTGAAGTTCAGGTCGAACCGGCCGTCGCCGGTCACCTCGGCCGCCTCCCCCGACGCGAGGTCGACGGTCGTCTGCGGGCGGCGGATCGTCGGCGTCGGCTTGACCGACGCCTCGAGCACGATCCGCATGCCGTTGGTCACCCCGCCCTGGATGCCCCCGGAGCGGTTCCCGCGCGTCCGGACGCCTCCCTCGCCGTCGAACTCGAAGGGGTCGTTGCACTCCGATCCCTTCCGCCCCGCATGGCGACGACCGAGTCCCACGTCGAACGACTTCACCCCCCCGATCGAGAGGATCGCGTGCCCGAGCAACGAGGAGATCTTGTCGAAGACCGGGTCGCCGAGGCCCGCGGGCACGCCCGTCGCCTCGATCCGGATGATCCCGCCCGTGCTGTCGCCCTCGCGCGCGACCTCGAGCACGCGGGCCCGCGCCCGCTCGTACTCCTCCGGCGTCCGCGTGGGGAGACCCGCCATCTCGAGGACGCGCGAGGTCACGCGGATGCCCACCCTCGCGAGGATCTTCCGCGCGATCGCGCCCACCGCGAGCCGCGCGGCGCACTCGCGCCCCGACGCCCGGCCGCCCCCGCGCCAGTCGGCGCGCCCGTAGCGCGTCCGGTAGGCGAGGTCCCCGTGGCCCGGGCGGGGCGTCTCGCGCCGCGCGGCATAGTCGTGCGATCGCGCATCCACGTTGCGGATCACGATCGCGATGGGGGTGCCGAGCGTGGCGCCCTCGAAGACGCCCGACAGGATCTCCACGTCGTTGCGCTCGCGACGCGGCGTGCCGATGGCCGCGTCGGGGACGTCGCGCGCCAGATCGGCCCGGAGGTCGGCGGCCTCCAGCGGGAGGCCCGCCGGGCATCCGTCCACGACGGCGCCGAGGGCCGGCCCGTGGGACTCCCCGAACGTCAGGATGCGGAAGCGCTCGCCGAACGCGTTGCTCACGGCCCCTCCACGACGGGCACGAACCGGCCGCGCACGACGCGCGCGAGGTGGACGGGGCGCACGTCGTTGCCCGTCGCGTCGAAGGCGAGGTCGCCGGTGACGCCCGGGTGCTTCCGCGTCCTGGCGAGCTCGGCGCGCACGGCGGCGCGGTCCCACGAGCCTGCGCGGGCCGCGGCGGCCGCGAGGCAGGTGACGGCGTCGTAGCCGTGGGCCGCGAAGGAGTCGGGCGGCCGCCCGAAGCGCGCCTCGAAGCGCCGCGCGAGGATGCGGGCGCGCTCGGTGCCCTCCGGGTCGAAGGGATAGGTGACCAGCGTCCCCTCCGCCGCCTCGCCCGCGAGGCGGAGGAACTCCGGCGCGACGAGCCCGTCCCCGGCGAGGATCTGCGCCGAGACGCCGGCCGCCCGCAGGGCGCGGACGAGGGCGGCCCCCTCGCGGTAGAAGCCCCACACGACGATGCCGTCGGGCCGCGCGGCGGCCACGCGTCCGGCCAGGCCGTCGAAATCGGTGGTGCCCGACTCGAAGCCCTCCCGGAGCACGATCGGGGCGCCGGCCGCCTGCGCGAGGCGTGCCACCTCCGCGATCCCCATGCGCCCGTAGCGATTGTTCTGGGAGATCAGGGCCACCGGACGTGCCGTGCGCCCGGCCTCGGGGGCGAACAGGTGCGCGGCGATCGCCTTCGCCTGCAGCACATCGTCCGCGAGGCACCGGAAGATCCACGGCGAGCCCGTGTCCGTGACGGACGGGTCCGTGGACGCCGTCGTCAGCTGCGGGACGTGCAGCTTCACGCAGACCATCTCGAGCTGGTGCGTGCAGTCCGAGTTGATGGCGCCGACGAACGCCGCCACGCCGTCCCGGACCGCGAGGTCGCGCGCGAGCGCGCCGGCCTTCGTCTGGTCCGCCTCGTCGTCGGCGAAGACGAGGCGCATGCGCAGGGCGGCCGGGGGGTTCAGCGCCACGAGGTCCTCGGCCGCGAGGATGGCGCCGTCGCGCTGGGACGTGCCGTACGCCGCCGCGCGTCCGGTGAGCGGTCCGACGACCGCGACGACGGCCTCCCCCCGCGCGACGGGTGCCGCGGCGGGGGAGGGGGCGTCCGTGCGGAGCACGCCGGTCGCGATCGCCCCCGCCGCGACCAGACCGAGCGCGAGATGGTGCGCGGCGAGGTGCACGGCGTCAGTCCTCGATCTGGACGAACTTGCCGTCCTTCACCCGGGCGAGGGGCGGCGTCCGCTTGTCGTTCCCGACGTTGTCGAAGCTGATGGGGCCGGTGACGCCGGGGAAGTCGGTCGTCAGCGCGAGCGCGTCGCGGATCCGCGCGCGGTTCTGCCCGCCCTTGCCCACCGCCGTGAGGAGGACGTTCATCGCGTCGTAGCCGTGCGCGCCGAACGAGTCGGGCTCGCGGCCGTACTCCGTCCGGTAGGACTCGACGAACGCACGGTTCGCGGGGTCCTTCGCCTCCACGTCGTACGGGTACGTGGCGACGACCCCCTCGGCGGCGGGTCCCGCGAGGTCGAGGAACGCCTGGGAGACGAACCCGTCGCCTCCCACGAGCTCGACCTTCAGGTCCATCTCGCGTGCCTGCTTCACGATGCCGGAGATCTCGCGATAGAGACCCCAGAGCACCAGCACCTCGGCGCCGCTCTCCTTGACCTTCCTCAGCTGGGACGTGAAGTCCTTGTCGCCCGAGTTGAACGACAGGTCGTAGAGGACGGGGCGCCCGAGCCGCCGGGCGATGTTGCGGATCTCCTGGATGCCCTGGCGCCCGTACTTGTTGTTGAACCACATCGTGCACACCTTCGTGTACTTCTTCGTCTCGAAGAGGTAGCGGGCGAGCGCGCGGCCCTGCGGCTGGTCGTCCACCAGGCACCGGAAGGCCCAGGGGATCGAGTGCTGCGCGATCGTCGGATCGGTGGACACGGACGTCAGGAACGGCGTCTCCATCTTGAGCGCGATGCGCGCGAGCACGTGCGTGTTGCCCGAGTGGACGGTGCCGAGGATGGCGAGCACGCGGTCGTCGTGGATCAGGCCCACGGCGCCGTTCGCCGCGTCGCCCATGGTGCCCTTGTCGTCGCGTGAGAACAGCCGGATCGGCTTGCCGAGGACGCCCCCGCGCGCGTTCCACTGCTTCACCGCGAGCGTCGCGCCCCGCTGCATCTCGATGCCGTAGGCCTTCGCGGGCCCGTCGAGGGGCGCGAGCAGGCCCATGCGGACCTCGGGGTCGGCCTCGAGCTCGCGCAGCGAGCGCCCGGGGCCGTTGTACGCGTTGGGCGTCGTGAAGAACACGCGCTCGGGCTTCGCGTAGTTGAGGAACGGCATCGCGTAGTCGGGGATGCCGTCGAGCGGCGATCCGCGGCTCGTGGGGGCGGCGGGGGCCGGGGACTCGCCGCCGCGGGCGACGGGCGCGCGCGAGGAGGACGCGGCCCACGCCGCGGCGGTCGCGAGGACCGCGAGTCCGGCTGCGAAGAGCGTCGTGCGCCTCACGGGTGCCCCCTTTCCGCGGTCTCGACCGGCGGCGGTCCGTTCCGGAAGCCGTGCGCAAGCCCCCCGGACGTGCCGACCCAGACGTCGCGACCGTCGAAGTCGATGGACCACACGAAGTCGTCGGGCAGGGCCGTGTCGGTCGGGAAGGTCGAGGCGGCGCCGCCCGACGCGGGCGTGATCCGGATCTCGCCCCCCTTCCCCGCGCGGCGGTAGGTCACCCAGCGCGTGCCGTCGAACTGGGAGAGCCCCTTGTCCGTGCAGGGCCAGAACTCGACGCCGAGCGCGCGCCCGCCGTTGATGAACGAGGATGCGAGGCCCGAGTCGTCGGCGACCCACGTCTTCCAGCTCCGCCCGTCGTACCGGGAGAGGCCGACGTAGGACGCGACCCAGACGCGCCCCCGGTCGGCCGAGACGCCGATGGCCACGTCGGACAGCATGCCGTCGTCCTTGAAGAGGTCGAAGCGCATGTCGCGGTCGGGGTCGTTGTAGAGGTTCCAGTGGCCCGTCGCGACCTCGTACTCGAGGAGGCCCGATCCCCAGATCGCACAGAAGACCTTCCCGTCGCGGGGAGTGACCGAGTAGCACCAGATCTCCTTCATGGGGGAGTTCTTCTCGGTGAAGCTGTCCCACGTTCCGGTCGCGCCGTTCCGGCGGGAGAGGCCCGCGGCCGTCGCGCACCAGAGGTTGCCCCCCTCCGTGCACACGGAGTAGACGACGTCGTTGATCAGCCCGTCGGGCGCCTGCCGGATGGCGGTCGCCTTCCCGTCGCGGATCTCCGTGACGCCCCGCATCGTGCCGGCGTAGACGACACCGGTCTTCTCGTCCCGGCAGAGCGACGTGACCACGGGGAAGGACATCCCGTCCGTCTCGCCCCACGTCTGGACCACCTTGCCGTCCCGGAGGAGCGCGAGCCCGTGCTCGGTGCCCGCAAAGACGCCGTCGGGGGCCACGAGCACCGCGAACACGCGGTCGTCGGGCAGCCCCTGCGCCTTCGTGTAGGTCTCCCACCGCGTGATCACCCCCGCGGGGGGGCGTTCGGCGCCCGACGGCCGCATGACCGCGAAGACGCCGGCGGCGACGGCCGCCCCGACGAGCACGATCGGCATGACGTTCCTCATCGCACGGCCTCCTCCTCGGTCTCGAGCGTCCTCGCCACGGCGGGGATCGCCTCCACCAGCCGGCGCAGCGCGGACGGCCAGATGCACTGGTCGCCGTCGCACAGCGCGTCCTCGGGGCCCGCGCCCTCGGGCATCACCTCGATGATGAGTCCGTGGGCGCCGTACGCGACGGCCGCCAGGCTCGCCCGCGGCACCATCGAGGCGACGCCCGTCCCATGGCTCGGGTCGACGATGATGGGCAGCCACGTGCGCTCGATCACGGGCGGAATGACGTTCAGGTCCAGCGTGCACCGGTCGTACTCGCCGTTCCCGAGGCCTCGGATGCCGCGCTCGCACAGGATGATGTCGGTGTTGCCGCCGCGCGCGACGTACTCGGCCGCGCAGAGCCACTCCTCGAGCGTCGCGGACATGCCGCGCTTGAGGAGCACGGGCTTCCCCGACCGGCCGGCCTCGACGAGCAGCGGGTAGTTCTGCATGTTGCGGGAGCCGATCTGGAGCACGTCGGCGTAGCGCGCGACCACCGGCATGAGACGGACGTCGATGACCTCGGTCACGATGGGGAGGCCCGACACGCGACGCGCTTCCGCCAGGATCTCGAGACCCTCCACGCCGAGACCCTGGAACGAGTACGCGGACGTACGCGGCTTGTAGGCGCCGCCCCGGAGCATGTCGGCGCCCGCGGCGGCGCCCGCCTTCGCGACCGTGATCGTCTGCTCCGCCGTCTCGACGGCGCACGGCCCGGCGATCACGATGGGACGCGGGCCGCCAACCAGAATGGAGCCCACGCGGACCGGGCGGGCTCGCGACGTCCCCCGCAGCTCGGGATCGCGCGCGCGGCTGATCGTGCGCCAGCCGGAGTCCGGATAGGGAGAGGATTGGGTCATCGGCGGCTCACCTGACGTTGGCCTGGGCGCGCGGCGGCTCGTCCACGCGGACGATCCGGTCGGGATCCACGTTCGAGAGGGTCTGTCGGGTCCCGGAGGGCCAGAGGATCTCGACCTCCACGCCCTGCGCGTCCTTGCCGAGCCCGAAGTGGGGGCGGGGGTCCGAGGAGGAGAGGTAGCCGCTGCCCGCACGCACCTCGTCGAGCTGGGTCCCCGCCGACGTCGTCACCCGGATGCGGGCGCCTATCGCCGCGCGGGTGCTCCGGGGTCCGACGCCATCGGCCGGGTCGCCGCGCAGGTCGAAGGCGATCCAGTGGTTCCCCGCCCGGCTCCGGTTGCGTAGGAGGACCGGCGGCCCCCCGACCGTCTGCATCACGAGGTCGAGCGCCCCGTCGTCGTCGAGGTCGAGGACCGCGGCGCTCCGCCCCACGGCCTTGCGCAGGAAGAACTCGCCCGCGTCGCGCGAGACGTCCTCGAACGTCCCGTCGCCGCGGTTGCGGAGCAGGACCGCCTGCTCGCCGAAGAGGTGGTGGTCGTTGCCGCTCGAACGGAAGAGGTCGACCCAGCCGTCGTCGTCGGCATCGAGGAAGACCCCGCCCCAG
>JAYTCP010000510.1:0-3154 GCA_043736435.1 Planctomycetia bacterium
GCGGCGGTGGAGTCCACGACGGCCGACGGCCGGTGGAAGGTCCGCACGTGGTCGCGCGAGGACGCGCCGAAGGTGCGGCGCGAGCCGGGCATGCCCGATTCGCTCGAGGTCTACCCGCAGGTCCAGGTGTCCACGTTCCAGGACTGGGACGCGTTCGCCGCGTGGTGGTGGAACCTGATCCGGGACCAGCACATCCTCACCGACGAGATGCGCGCGAAGGTTCGGCAGCTGACGGCGGGCAAGGAGACCCGCGCCGAGAAGGTGCGGGCGATCTACGACTTCGTGACGAGCGAGATCACCTACCAGGCGTGGGCGTTCGGCGTCCACGGCTACAAGCCCTACACGTCGACGGCGATCTTCGAGAAGCGCGAGGGCGACTGCAAGGACAAGGCGATCCTGTTCGACACGCTGCTGCGCGAGATCGGGGTCGAGGCCCATCCCGTCCTGATCCGCGCGGACAACGCGCGCAGCGAGGAGGACCTGACGCTCCCCCTCGTGAACCACTTCAACCACTGCATCAGCCACGTCCCCGACTTCGACGGCAAGGGCACGCCGCTCTGGCTCGACGGGACCGCGCAGTACCACAGCGCCTTCCTGCCGCCCGTCATGGACCGGGGCGCGCGGGTGCTGGTGGTCAAGCCGGACGGGGGCACGGTGATGACGATCCCCGAGGGTCGGCCCGAGGACTTCGGGCTGGACCAGGCGTGGCAGATCGAGGTGGACGCGGAGGGCACCGCGACCGCGAAGGCCGAGTTCACGTGGCGCGGCGACATGGCCGTGCAGGCGCGGCAGGCGTTCAGCGTCGAGGGCCAGCGGCCCCTGCTCCTCCAGCAGTTCCTGGCGGGGACGATGAGCGGCGCGAAGCTGGTCTCGCACGAGTTCGACGACCTCAAGGACCTCGCGTCGCCGAACACCCGGTTCCGGATCTCGGTGCGGGTCCCGGGCTTCGCGCGGGCCGACGGCCAGTCCCTCACGCTGCCGACGAAGTTCTTCGACATGTTCGAGGGCGGCCTCACGCGCAGCGTCGCGCGACCCGAGCGCGAGTACGACCTCCTGATGAAGCCCTTCTCCGTCCGGACCTCCGCCGTCTACCGGCTCGCGGCGGGCTTGGAGGTGGTGGCGTCGCCGAGCGACGCGGCGATCTCCACGAAGGACTTCTCGTTCACCTCGAAGGCGAAGGTCGACGGCGCGACCCTGACCCTCGAGCGCGAGATGCGGGTCCTCGCGCCTCGCGTCACGAAGGACGCCTACAAGGACTTCCGCGAGGCGGTGACGCAGGCGTCCACGGCCTCCGCGCAGACCTGGAAGCTCCGCCGCGCGGGCGAGGCGCCCGGGCCGGGCACCCCCCCTCGCTGATCCCCGCCTGCGCCCGCCCGGGCTCCCCGCGGCCCCGTTCCCCACAAGGACGTCCATGATCCTCGCCCGCTTCGTCGCTCCCGCCGCCGCGCTCGCGCTCCTGTGCGGACTGTCCCCCGCCACGCCCCTCGCCGCGGCGCCCCCGGCCGCGTCGCCCCGGGCCGCGATCCTCGGATCGGAGGCGGGGGCGCGCGGGGACGTGGGCGCGGCGGCCCTCGAGACGCTCGCGGCGGTCGAGGCCGCGCCCGGCGAGCCGGCCGCGGCGGCGTGCGCGCGCCGGCTCGGGTCCCTCCTCCCCTACCTCGGCGACGTCGCCCCGGTCGAGGCGCGCGTGGGCGCGCTCCTCGCGCGCGGGGTCCCGGATCCCGATCTCGACGAGGCGCTGCGAGACCTCCTCGAGTCGGCGTGCGACGCGCGCGGGGACGCGGCGGCGGCCAGGCGCGCGGGCGTCGGGCGCACCTATCTCCGTCGGTTCGCGGTCATCGGTCCGTTCGGAGCCTCCGACGCGGCCCACCTCCACCGCCCCTACCCGCCCGAGGACGCCGTCCTCGACGCGAAGGCCGCGATGCGCGGGCGCGCGGGCGAGGTGCGATGGAGGGCGCTCCCGGTCGTTCACCGCTCGGCGTGGGTCAGCCCGGACGACCAGCTCCGCCAGGGCGGCAGCGGCGTCGTGTACGCCCTGGCCCGCGTGAAGTCGCCCGTAGACCGGACCGTGGCGCTCAAGGCGTGGTGCACCGGGTCGTTCCGCGTGACCGTGAACGGTCGCGACGCGATCGTCGCGGACCGGGAGCGCGACGCGGTCGGCAACGCGACCTGGGGCACGGCGAGGCTCGCGACGGGGTGGAACCGCGTCCTCGTCAAGGTCGCGGGGAGCGACGCCTTCGCGTTGCGCCTCTGCGATCCGACGACGGGGTTCCCGCTCGAGGGCCTCGAGGTCGGCGATCCGCTCGAGGGGATGGCCGAGGCGCTGCCGCCCGCGCGCGAGCCCGACGCGCGGGGATACCGCGCGCCCTTCGAGCGCGCGCTCGCGGACGCCGACGCCGTGCGCGAGGGCGAGTCCCCCGGGGACCGCGCCGCGCGCCTCTCGCTCGCGGCGGTGACGGTCGAGGCGTCCGACGGCGGGAGCCCGTGGGACGCATACCGTCTCCACGAGGCGGCGCTCGCGTCGCTTTGGGACGCGGGCGGCCTCGAGGCCGCCTGGATCCGCTACGAGGCGGCGCGGTTCCTCCAGGACTTCCGGGAGATCCCGGAGGTCCTCGGGCGCCGACGTGCCCGGGAGCTGCACGAGGCCGCGGTGCGCGGGCTGCCCGGCTTCGTCCCCTCGCGCCTGCGCCTCGCGGAGCACGCCGAACGCGACGACCACCCGGACCGGGCGTTCAAGGAGCTCGAGGCGATCCTCCGGGAGCACCCGGGCGCGAACGCCGAGCTCGCCCTGGCGCGTCTCGCCGCCCGACGCCGGTGGGAGCGCGAGTCGCTGGCGGCGGCGCGGCGGGCGCTCGACCGTGCCCCGCGCCTCCTCGAGGCCCAGGCCCTGCTCGAGGAGGCCGACCGCCGCTATGGCGACGGCGCGGCGGGACGGACTTGGACGCGCCGGCGGCTCGAGCTCGATGCGGGCGACGCGTTCGCCGTCGGATCGACCTTCCGCAGCCTCGTCGGCGACGGGAAGCCGGAGGAGGCGCTGAAGACCCTGCGCGACGCGATCGCGCGCTGGCCAGACCAGGTCAGCTGGCGCGCGTGGCTCGCCGAGCGGCTGCGGGCCCTCGGCCGGCTCGACGAGGCCCTCGTCGAGCTCCAGTCG
>JAYTCP010000511.1:0-3822 GCA_043736435.1 Planctomycetia bacterium
GGGATCCATGGCCGGGGGCGCGGGTGCCCGTACGATTGCGCCATGGCCACCCCGACCCACGTCGTCCCGAAGTCCTGGGGCGAGGAGCACTGGATCGTCAACCGCGACTATTGCGGGAAGAAGCTCGTGCTCAAGAAGGGGCACCGCTGCAGCCTCCACTTCCACAAGGTGAAGGACGAGGTCTTCTACGTGATCAAGGGGAAGGTCTTCCTCGAGCTCGGCGGCGAGCAGCACCTCCTCGGGGTGGGGGACCACCGCCACGTGGCCGTCGGGACCGTCCACCGGTTCACGGGGCTCGAGGACGCCGAGATCATCGAGTTCAGCACGCACCACGAGGACTCGGACTCGCACCGCGTCGAGATCGGCGGGGCCGTCGACCTCGCGACCCTGGGGTTCTCCTGATCCGCCGCGCCGGTTCCCTGTCCCCCCCTTTCCTCCTCCCCCGGGTCGGACCCGCGTGGTCCGCACGGAACGGTATGCTGGCGACGGGCGATCGGTCTCCACGCGGATCAGGGAGGGGAGCCTTCTACCCGTGACGCCGACCCCCAAGCCCCCGCCGAGCGCCGACCCCGTCCCTCGCAGCACGGGCGCTCCCGACGCCCCGCGATCCCGGTCCTTCCTCCAGGTCGCGGTGGTCGTCGGATTCGTCGCGCTGGTGGCCGCCCTCATCGGGTGGGCGCTGCGGCAAAGCGGGCCCCGGGGCGTCGTGGTGGACGCGGAGACCCGCGACGTCGCGCCGGTGCCGCACGCGGCCGTGCCGTCGGACACCGCGAGCACCACGAAGGGCGGCTCCTACGGGGGCCGTGTCGTCGATGACGCGACGGGCCGGGGCATCGAGGGCGCCGACGTGCTCCTCGTGGCCACCGACGAGGAGAAGAAGGCCGTCATCGACACCCTGGAGGCCGACGGGACCAGCGACCCGCTCGAGATCCCGGTGTTCGGCTCCTACAGGACGTCCCTGCACCGCAAGACGGGCCCCGACGGGAGCTTCGACCTTCCGGCCGGGTCGGACCGCGTCGTCGCCATCTTCGCCCACCAGCGGGCGTACTCCCCCGGGATGATCTCGCACACGCGCGCCGCGCCGCTCGCGCCCGGACGCGAGCACGTGATCCGCCTCTCCGCGGCCGGGTGGTTCAAGGGCCTCGCCGTGGACGCGATCACGCGGGATCCCGTCGGCAACGTGGACGTGTCGATCCACCTCCAGACGATCGCGAACCGCGACAGTCCCGGCGCCGCCGCCTTCGCCTCGACGAACGCATTCTCCCGGTTCCAGGCGTGGATCGCGTCCGAGCTCGGGCCGCTCGTGTGGGGGGTCGCGCCCCGGGCCGGCGACTCCGCGATGCACGTCACGACGAAGCCCGATGGCACCTTCGAGTTCGGCCCCGTCATGAAGGAGGTCCAGCTCGAGTTCGTCCTGACGCATCCCGACTACATGTGGACCCTCTACGACGACCTCGTGACCCTGGCCTCGGACAACGAGAAGCGGGAGGGGATGGCGCCCCTACAGCGCCGGCTGCGGACCACGATCGCGCCGGGCGCCACCGTGGAGAAGACGTTCCCCCTCGAGCGGGGGAAGGAGGTGCGGGGCACGGTCCTCGACTCGACGAAGCGCCCGATCCCCGAGGTGGAGATCGCGCTCGAGCACGTGGTCCAGGCCGGGCAGCACCTGTGGTACCGCTTCCGGCAGCGCCACGGCAAGACCGACAAGGACGGCCGCTTCCACATCGCCGGCCTCTCGCACCCGCCCTACGTGCTGCGCATGACGCACCCGTCGTTCGACTCGTTCTTCGCCCACGGGGTCAAGGCCGGCACGGACGAGGTCTACGTCATGGACGCCGCGGGATGGCTCGAAGCGTCCGTCGAGGACGGGCCCGCCGACAAGGAGCGGTACCTCGCGAACGTCACCGTCATCCGCGAGGGCACGACCGTGCCGATCCGCCGGCTCGAGCGCGTGACGGTGGAGAAGCACGCGTTCGTGATCGAGAAGCTGCCCGTCGGGCGGTACGACGTGACGTGCGCCGTCGGCAAGCTCATCGCGGCCCCCGTCACGGTCGAGGTCCGGGCCGGGGAGGCGAGCCGGGCGACCTTCCGCCTGGAGGCGGCGGGAACCCTGACGGTCCCCGTCCGCGACATGCGGGGCCAGCCGATCGACCCCGTGTCCGTCGAGCTCGACTCCCTCGGGGCCACGGGCACGTCGAAGCGCGCCGGCGTCCTGTCGGGTCGGGAGGGCACCGCCACGGCCGAGGGCATCGCGCCCGGCCGCTACGTGGCGCACGCGCGCGCGCTCGGCTACGTCGTGGGCTCGAGCCGCCCCTTCGATGTCGCCCGGGGACAGTCGACCACCGTCGAGACGATCGTGCTGCATCGCCAGGCCTACCTGCGCATCGCCTCGATCAAGGACGAGGAGGGGCGGACGCCCACCGGCGTCGTGGTCCACCTCTCCGTGGTCGAGGGCGAGGCCGCGGCACGCCCGGTCATGTCCGTCCAGACCGGCCTCTTGCCCGTCGCGCCCGGTTCGGTCATCCTGAAGGCGGACACGAACGACGGGCGTCGCTTCGAGCGCACGCTCGAGGTCGGCGACGGCGAGACCGTCCCGGTGGAGATCGTCCTGACGCGATGAGGTCCCCGGCCGACCCCGACTCCTGTCGTCCGGACGCGACCGCCCCTCCGGGCGGCGCCCAAGCGCCGCGCGGCTCCCCGGGGACCGCAGGGACGGCGGGGGCCGTCCCCGGCGCCCCGACGCCCGTGAAGCTAAACGAGGTCCCGATCGTCGAGCGTCGCGCGCGACCGGATCGGCGCGCCGTGGAGCGCCGCGTCGCGTCGGTCGAGGTCCCCGCCGAACGCCGAAAGGGCGGCGACCGTCGACTCCAATCGGAGCGCCGCGACCGGGGAAAGCGCGGGGGCGAGTACGACCTGGATGACGACACGCTCGAGTTCATCGCGGCCGTCAACCGGTTCAAGGAAGCGACCGGCAAGACCTTCCCGACGTGGAGCGACCTTCTCGGCATCGTGCGAGATCTGGGGTACGAGAAGCATAACACCTGACGTCACAACGGGTTGTGGCTTTCGTGGCGCATGGGGACAGGGGAGGCGCGGTCGCGGCGGGCGCGGTCGTGCAAGCCGGCACCGGGGGAGCGTGCCCGCACCGGCGCCGGCCCACGGCAAGATTCGGTTCCCTCAGGCCCCCGGCGTTCTACGCTGTTCCGCTTCCCCCTTGCCCGTGTCCCCCTGCGACCCTGTTCCCCGTCGGAGACTTCCCGGATGGACCTTCGCGTCGAATCCACGTCGCTCTCGAGCGCGAAGGACCGCGCCGCCCTCGTGTTCGCCTTCGTGGGCAAGGACCTCGCGCCGCTCGTCGCCCAGGCGGGACGCGGGTTCGCCGGGGCGTTCAAGACCCTGAGGTCCCGCGAGGCGTTCACGGGCGCGGCCGGACAGTGCCTCGTGCTCCATGACCGGCCGGGCGCGCGCATCGAGACCCTCGTCGTGGTCGGCGTGGGCGCGTCGTCGACCCCGGACGCGCTACGGACCGCGGCGGCGGAGGGCGCGCGGGCTGCGCGGGACGCCGGCGCGACGACGGTGTCGGTCGCGCTGCCCCCCGGCGGGAACGTGGCCGTCAACACGGAGGCCGTCGTCGAGGGCATCCGCCTCGGGCTCTACGTCTTCGAGGCCTACAAGACCGAGAAGGCGAAGAAGTCGATCCGCTCCGTGACGCTTCTCGCGCCCCGGGCCGGGGCCGCCGCGGCGCGCAAGGGCCTCGCGGAGGGCACGATCCTCGCCGACGCGGTCCTCATGGTGCGCGACCTGGGCAACGAGCCCGGCAAC
>JAYTCP010000512.1:0-3622 GCA_043736435.1 Planctomycetia bacterium
GAGCACGCTGCCCGTCTCGGCGGCCTGCTGCTCGGCGCTCTCGCTGTCGTAGATGAGCGGCACCGACACCGTGCCCCAGGTCCGTCCGGGCGCGTCGAGGATGGGGGCGTAGCCGACGCGCACGGTGCGGCCGGCGATGGTCTCGTCGCGCACGGCGAACGGGCGTCCGTCGAGCTCGGTCGCCTGGAAGACCGTGGCGGGGAGACGCGCGGGCAGCAGCTCGGCGTCCACGAGCCCGCGCAGGCTCGTGGTCCGCATCTCCCCGTTCACGTACAGGCTGAAGTCGGCCGAGTAGACCTGGCCGTAGGTGGGGAGGCTCGCGAAGCTGCGCTGGTCGGGCGACAGGGCCTCGAGGTCGGCGCGCGCGGCGCGCACGAGGGTCTCCTGCTGGCGGCGGAACTGCTCCTCGTTGCGGGCGAGCGCGTCGCGCCAGTTCGCGTAGCCGAGGAAGAGGAGAGGGACCACCGAGATCAGGAAGTAGGAGCCCAGGATCTTGTCCTGGAGGCGCGGACGCCACCCCTTCAGGCCGAAGGCCAGCACGATCAGGGCGAGGATCGTGCCCGCGCCCGCGCCCACGACGAGCACGCGCGCGAGGGCGAACAGGAGGCGGTCGGCCCCCGCGTCGGCCAGCCGGGCCACGAGGATGCCGCGATCGCCGGCGGACACCGCGGCCCACGGCCGCCCGCCCGACGCCGCCGAGGGCTCGAGCCAGGTGGGGTCCGTGAGCGCCGACGCCGACGGCAGCGCGGGAGGCTCGAACCACCGTGCCTCGGGATCGTCGCTCGCGACGATGCGTCCGTCGGAGACGAGGGACAGCCACAGCGCGTGCGCTCGCCCGCCGCGGCGCCCCTCCTCGGAGGACCGCGCGGCGATGCGCGGCGTCAGGCCCTCGAGCTCGACCGCCATCGCGTCGGGCACGATCACCGTGATCGTCCCGAGGAGCTTGCCGTCGGCGCTCCGGACGCGCTGCCAGCCGACCACGCTGCGCAGGGTGCCGTCCCGGCCGCCGGCCACCGAGAGCCCCGAGTCGTCCTCGGCGCGGGGGTCCGAGGCACGCCAGGGCAACCTTCCGGGCGGGGGCGTGTTCAGCGCGAAGCGGTCGAGCAGGGTCCCCGCCGCGCTCCAGACGACGACCATCACGTCGTCTTCGCTCGTGGGGTTGAAGCCCATCCGGAGCCAGGCGTACAGCGCGAGCCCCTTGGGGAACTGACCGCCCTCGTCGTTCCAGCGCGCGATCGCCTCGGGGATGTAGGTGTCCTCGGTCAGCCGGGCGAACCACGTTCCCGCGCGGGCCTGCACCGAGTCCTCGCGCGACACGAGCTCGACGAGCTGCGCCTTCACGTCGGCGCGCGTCGCGATGGCGGTCCCGGTCCAGAGCGCGGGGAAGCTGAGCACGGAGGAGAGGACCGAGAGCAGGAGCACACGGCTCGGGGCCCCGGGACGCGCGGCCCCGGGTCGCAGGCGGCCGAGGAGGGCGGCCGTGCCCGGGACCAGGAACACGATCCACGCGGGGAAACCCTCGGGCGTGCGGAGCGCCGCGAGCGCGCCCAGGGCACCCGCCGCGAGGAGGAGCACCGGGAGCGCGGGGAGGCGGGGGAGGGCCGACAGGCTCAGGCGGATGCCCGCGCGCGCGAGGATCCACGCCGTGGCGGCGCCCGCGCAAAGCGCGAGCAGCAGGAGGCCTCGCGGCAGCGTCGGCACGAGGGAGCCCGGGCCGAAGAAGTCGAGCTGGCTGTGGATCGTCGCTGCCTCGACCAGCGTGAGCCAGACGACGATTCCGAGCGCGCCGACGGGCAGGCCCGCGAGGGAGAGCAGCCGCCCGGCGAAGCCGCGCGGCGTGGGCGGCGAGGTCGCGAAGCTGCGGGTGGCGATCGCCGCCGCGACGAGGAGCGCCGCCGCCGACAGCACCGCGTCCCCGGGGCTCGCGAGCCAGCCGCCCCAGCCGGTCACCCCGAAGTCGAGGCTGCGGAACGCGGGCTCGAGCTCGCGAAAGCGCCGGTGGGGCCCGAGGAGCACGAGCGCGTGGCGCGCGAGGAGGAGCAGCACGGCGGTCCCGATGTCGCGTCGGAACCCCGGCTTCACCCGCCGCCGCAGGGCCACCGTCGCGACCGCCACCGCGAGGAGCCCGAGGCCGAGCCGCTCGAAGCCTTGCCGCCGCAGTCGGCGGTCCCGGAGCTCCTCCCGGAGGCGGTCCTCGTCGGGGGCCTCCACCTCCACCGCGAGCGTGGGAGGAAGGCCCGAGGCGCGTGCCGGGACCGGCAGGCGGCGGACGGAGGCCGCGGCCGGCTGCGCGAGCGCCTCCGGCGGCAGCACGCGCACCCCGCGCACGCGGAACCGCGTGGCCCAGCGCCGTTCCACCGTGGTGTCCACGGGCGCCTCGCCCCGGTCCCGGAGGATCACCGTCGCGCGTGCGGTGCCGCCGCCCGTCCCGACCGTCTGCACCACGAGCGCGCGCAGGAAGGGGCCGGCGTGGTACGTCGTGTCGCCGCTCGCGAACGAGCTCTCCCACGGCCGCGGCGCCCCCGGCAGCTCCTTCGGCGTCACGGGCTCGCCCGACCAGACGTCGGACCCGCCCGCGTCCTCCCACGAGAGGCCGTCCACGCCCTCGTCGACGCGGGTGCGCTCGAGGGCTTCGAACTGGGCCGACCGCGAGCGCCCTGCGGCCTCGAGCGTGATCGGCATGCGCGCGAGCGCGCGGCGCGCCCGGGCGAGGCCCACCGAGAGCTCGCCCTCCACGTGGCTGGCGGCGGCGTCGAGCAGCTGCTCCCGCACCGCCTCGATGCTCTCCGTCCCCCCGCCGCACGAGCCGAGGAGGAGCGCCGCGGCACAGAGCAGCGCCGCGATCGTCGTCGCGCCGGCGTTGCGCGGGGAGCCGCGCGGGGGAGGCCGCGACGCGTCGGTCATGGATGGAGTCTACGGGGGGGCCGTCCAGACGGTCTACGGCTCGTCGATGCCCGTCAATGCATAGCCGCCGCTCGAGAGCGGCGCGAGGCGCAGGACGAGCCGGGACACCACCGGGTCGGCCCCCTTGGGCCGGTAGGCGTACTCGAAGGTCCGCGTGTCGGTCCGGTTCCGGCCGGAGCCGAGGTCCTTCAGGGCGATCCGGTCGACCCCCTCGAAGTACTGCTTGAGGACCTGCGCGCCGTTCGCGCGCGTGACCGACTGCCGGATGCCGGCCACGTTCCCGCCGCCCCGCAGGCTCACCGGGATGCGTCCTTCCGCGGGGATGAAGGCCGCGACGCCCGCGGCATCCCGCGACGTCCAGGCCCGCACGACGCCCGCGAAGTCGCCGGCCGTCGGTCCCGCCGCGGTGCCCGCGGCCGCCGCGGGTCGCACGCCGTCGACTCCCAGGCCCGGCACGAGCGCCAGCGCCGCCACGACGATCCCCGCGAGCCGGCCGAGCAGGGCGAGGGGGATCGCACGCATGGCAGCCTCACTCTTCCTTCAGCTGGGAGAGGAACCATCCCGTGGTCTTGTCGTCGATGGGGCGGTAGACGATCACCACCGTGAGCGTCGCGTCCTTCGTGCTGCCGTCCTTCTTGAGCCGGATCCGGTAGCCGCGGTTCAGGCGCTTGTCGTCGCCCCGCGTGCACCGGTCGTCCTCGAGGATCGACTCGTACGA
>JAYTCP010000513.1:0-5603 GCA_043736435.1 Planctomycetia bacterium
GGTCGGTGAGCATCACGGGCGGCGAGCCGCTCCTCCACCCGAAGGCGGTCCGAGCGCTGGGCATCGGCGCGCGGGCCCTCGGCCTGCGGGTCCACCTCGAGACGGGCGGGCACCGGCCCGCCGCGCTCCGCGAGGTGCTCGACGCGATCGACGAGGCGACGCCCGACCTGAAGCTCGAGAGCGCCTGCGGCTTTCCGACCCCGTGGGACGCGCACGCGGCCACGCTCGACCTCCTCTCGGCCGCCGGGAAGGCGCTGGCCGTGAAGGTCGTGGTCGCCGAGGCGACGAGCGACGCGGAGATCGCCCGCGCGGCCGCCTTCGCCTCGGCCCACGCCCCCGCCGCCCCCCTCATCCTGCAACCGGTGACCGCCCGCCCCGGTGGGCCGATGCCCCCGAGCGTCGCCACCCTGTTCCGGCTCCATGCGGCCGCCCGTGCCGTCCATCCCGACGTGCGCGTGATCCCCCAGACGCATCGGATGATGGGCGTTCGCTAGGCGCATTTCGGCGATTCCGGCGTCGTCAAGGCCCCTGGGGGCCCTCCTTCGACCCCCTGCTACGATTCCCCGATGGCCGCCGACGGATCCACGAAACGCCCGAGCAAGCCCTATCGGCGCGCCCCCCTGGGCAAGCGCGGCGACCGCACCGGGCACAAGGGGCCGCGCAAGAAGCCCGTCGCCCCCGACGACGACGACGACCTCCCGCGGGACCCGAGCGCGCTGCCGCCGGTGGTCGCCATCGTGGGGCGGCCCAACGTCGGCAAGTCGACGCTGCTCAACGCGTTCGCCCGCAGCCTCGTCTCCATCGTCGACCCGACGCCGGGTGTGACCCGCGATCGCGTCGGCGTCCTCTGCACGCTGGCCGACCGCACCGTCGAGCTCGTCGACACGGGCGGCGTCGGCATCGTCGACACCCAGGGGCTCGCCTCGCACGTCGAAGCCCAGGTCGACGCCGCCATCCGCCACGCGAGCGTGATCCTGTTCGTCGTGGATGCCCGCGACGGCGTGATGCCCTACGACCGCGTGGTCGCCGAGCGGCTCCGCCGGGCCACGGCTCCGGTGCTCCTGCTGGCGAACAAGGCGGAGTCCGCCCGGGTCGGCTGGGACCTCGGCGAGATGCCCGTGCTCGGCTACGGCGAGCCCATCGCGGTCTCGGCGCAGGAGGGCACCGGCCTCCTCGCGGTCGAGGCCGAGCTCGCCCGGCTGCTGCCTCCCGGCCCCACGACGCCGGTGAAGATGCCGCCGCCGGTCCTCCACCTGGCGATCGCGGGCCGCGTGAACGTCGGCAAGTCGTCGCTCGTGAACGCGCTCCTCCACGAAGAGCGGATGATCGTCTCCGAAGTCCCGGGCACCACCCGCGACAGCGTGGACATCCGCTTCGAGAGGGACGGCCAGTCGTTCGTGATCATCGACACGGCCGGCATCCGCAAGGAGAAGGCCGTCCAGAACTCGCTCGAGTTCTACGCCAAGCGCCGCAGCGAGCGCGCCATGCGCCGCGCCGACGTGACGGCCCTCGTCCTCGACTCGGCCATGGACGTCTCCCGGATCGACCGCCAGATCGCGGGCTACGCCGCCGGCGAGCACCACCCCGTCGTGATCGTCGTCAACAAGTGGGACCTGGCGCCGCCCGGCCTCTCCACGAGGGACTTCGTCAAGTACCTCGCGAAGATGCTCGACGGCATGGCGTACGCGCCGGTCATCTTCACGTCGGCGATCAAGAACCGGAACGTCGGCCACATCATCGACGTCGCCCACTCGCTCCACCGTCAGTCGCAGACGCGCGTGACGACGGGCCAGCTCAACAAGGCGCTCGAGGCGGCCTACGCACTCAAGCGCCCCCGCCCGAAGGCCGGCAAGGTCGGCAAGATCTACTACGGCACGCAGGTCGGGGTCACCCCGCCGACGTTCGTCCTCTTCGTGGACGACCCGGCCCAGTTCCCCGACAGCTACATGCGCTATCTCGAGAACCGCTTCCGCGAGATGCTGCCGTTCCCCGAGGTCCCGATCCAGCTGATCCTGAAGGCCCGCATGCGCTCGCCCTCGAAGAACCTGCGCGGACGCAAGCCCGAGGACGAGTAGCCGCCCGCGGGATCCGCGGGGAGGCGTCCGGTGCGCGCGACGGGTAGGATCGCGGTCCCCCCTGCCCTGCTTCGTCGCGGGGGGAGTGCCCCCGCCGCCCCCTGGAGAGATCCCATGGCGTTCCGCCCCCGCGCGCTCCTGCTCCTCGGCCTCCTAACGATCGCGGCTTGTGGACGCGACACGAGCGAATCGGGCGACGCCGGTGGGACGAAGGGTTCGACGGATGTCGGGGGCGGCGGGGGCGTGGCCGCGTCGCCCGGCGCGACGTTCGTCTACGCGCGCGGCAAGGACTCGCCGGGCCTCGACCCCGCCGAGGTGACCGACGGCGAGTCGTCCCTCGTGCTGGTCAACGTGTACGACACGCTCGTGCGCTTCAAGTACGGGAGCGCCGAGGTCGAGCCCGCGCTCGCCACGTCCTTCACTGCGACCCCCGACCGCCTCTCCATGACCTTCACGCTGCGCGAGGGCGTGTCCTTCCACGACGGCACGCCGATGGACGCCGCCGCCGTCGTGGCGAGCTTCGAGCGCCAGCGCGACGTGAAGCACCCGGCTCACTTCGTCCCCGGCCGCTACCCCTACTGGGGCGACATGTTCGGCTCCGTGAAGCTCGTCTCCGCGCCCGACGCGAAGACCGTCCGTTTCGACTTCCTCGAGCCGATGCCGCCGTTCTTCCTCTCCTTGCTCGCCATGTTCTCGTCCTCCATCGTCTCGCCGAAGGCGCTCGCGAAGGGCAAGGCCTTCGTCGCGCGCAACCCCGTGGGCACCGGCGCGTTCCGGTTCGCGTCGTGGGAGGCCGAAGAGATCGCTCTCGAGGCGAATCCCGCGTGGTGGGGGGGGGCGCCCAAGCTCGGCAAGGTCGTGTTCGTGGTGGTCCCCGACGTGCGCACGGCGTTCGCGCGCCTCGAGACCGGGCAGGTGGACGGCATCGACAACGTCGCCGCGCGCGACGTGGCGCGCATCCGCAGGGACGCGCGCTTCCGCCTCCACCAGGTCGAGGGGGGGCTCTCGATCTGCTACCTGGCGATGAACAACGACGTGAAGCCGTTCGACGACGTTCGGGTCCGGCGCGCGGTCGCGATGGCCATCGACAAGCCCCGGCTCGTCAACGCCGCCTACGAGGGCCTGGCGGTCCCGCTCGCGACCATGGTCCCGCCCGGCATCCCCGGCCACGCCGACCTGAAGGACCGCACGCGCGACGTCGCCGGCGCGAAGGCCCTCCTCGCGGAGGCCGGCGCCTCGGGCGCCAAGGTCACCCTGCGCTTCCCGAGCAACCCGCGACCCTACCTCCCCGACCCGAACGCGACGGCGGCCTCGATCCGCGACGATCTGCGCGAGATCGGCCTCGACGTGGAGCTCAAGAAGGAGGAGTGGTCGGCCTACCTCCCCCTGATGCAGAACGGCGAGCACCAGCTCGGCATCATCGGCTGGTCGCCCGACGTCGCCGACGCCGACAACTACCTCTACGTCCTCCTCTCGAAGGAGGGGGCCGTCAAGGGCTCGGCGAACAACTTCTCCTTCTACCGCTCCGACGCGTTCCACGACAAGGTGGCCCGCGCGCGCTCCTCCTACGATCCTGCCGAGCGGATCCGCCTCTACGCCGAGGCCCAGCAGATCGCCTTCGACGACGCCGCCAACGTCCCGCTGGTCGCCATGCCCCGCACGGCGGCGACGAGCGCCAAGATCGAGGGCTTCCTCCTCGAGCCGATCTCGAGCCCCCGCTTCGCGTGGACGTCGAAGAAGTAGCGTCGCTTCGGGCGCCGCGGGGGGTCGTCCCCCTGCGGGAGCGCCCGCGACTCCCCGATCCCCGCCGGGTATCTTCCCCCCGTGCTCGGATTCGCCGTCAAACGGCTGCTGCTGGCGCTGCCGCTGCTGCTGGTCGTCTCCCTCCTGTGCTTCTCGCTGACCGACCTCGTCCTGTGTGACCTCACGGTTGCCTCGCGCGACAGCATGTAGGGCGTTCCCCTTGCCCCGATCTCGGGTCTGCGGCTCATCGGGACCCGAGAGGAGCGGACGTCCATGCACCCTACGAGACGCAAGCCGGTACACACGATCCGCAGGAGTCCCTGGGTCTTGGTTCGAACCCAGACCAGACGCTCCCGGGGCAGCAGGGTGTGGCATGGCAGCTAGGAAGCGGTTCGGGGCATCGCCTCCGCCGTTCGCGGCTCGCCCGGCCCGTACGCGGGGGAGGACGCGGGAGGGAGCGTCCTTCCCGGTGGCCTCGCCTCGGGCGGGCCTCCCGGACGACTACGCCGATACCCTCGAAGCCATCCAGAGGCGTATCCGGCGCGCGCAGGCTCGTGTCCTCTCGGCTGCCAACTCGGCGATGATCCGGCTGTACTGGGACATCGGAGGGATGATCTTGGACCGCCAGCGGCGCGAGGGATGGGGATCCGGAGTCATCGCGCGCCTGGCCGAGGACTTGCGCCGGGGGCGCGCCGACATGAGGGGATTCTCGGCCCGCAACCTGCACTTGATGCGGAGCTTCGCCGAGGCGTTCCCGGACGGGGAGAAAGTGAAACAGCTTGTTTCACAATTGCCATGGGGGCACCTGATCCGACTTCTGCAACGGGTGAAGGCCCCCGCCGTCCGGGAGTGGTACATCCGAGAGTCGATCGCGAACGGCTGGAGTCGAAGCATTCTCGAGCTGAAGATCGACGGCCACGCGCATGCCCGACACGGCCGGGCACTCTCCAACTTCAAGGACTCGCTTCCCCCGGCCGATTCGGATGTGGCTACGCAGGTGTTCAAGGACCCCTACCTCTTCGACTTCCTCGGCACCGCGGAGCCTCGGCGCGAGCGCGAGGTCGAGCAGGCGCTGGTGGATCACATTCAGCAGTTCCTGCTCGAGCTCGGAAGCGGCTTTGCATTCGTGGGGAGACAGGTCCATTTGGCGTTCGCGAGTCGAGACTGCTGGATCGACCTGCTCTTCTATCACCTCGCACTGCGCTGCTATGTGGTCATCGAGCTGAAAGCCGTCCCCTTCGATCCGGCATTCGTGGGTCAGCTCAACGTGTACCTGTCCGCGGTGGACGACCTCCTCCGCCATCCCGATGACAAGCCGACGATCGGCCTGCTGCTCTGCCGCTCGAAGGAACGCATCGTCGTCGAGTACGCGCTGCGCGATCTCAAGAAGCCCATCGGCGTCGCCGGCTGGGGGACCCGCATCCTCGAGAGGCTCCCCGCCCGCTTCCGGGGGCGATTGCCGTCCGTCGAGGACTTCGAGGCGGAGTTCGGTCGCACGCGGGGAGGAACGTAGGTCGAGGTCGGGCACGGGAGGTCGGGCAAGCGGCACGGCGGCTGAGCGCGCTTCCTGCCGCTGTCAGTCGCGGGGCCTTCCGGGCCCAGCACCCCCGATCCGGGTGTGCCCCGACGCACTCATGGCCGATACGTCCCGCCGCGATCCAGGTGAGGGGCGAGCCGGTCCCGGGTATCCTCCGCCCCGTGCTCGGATTCGCCGTCAAACGGCTGCTGCTGGCGCTGCCGCTGCTGCTGGTCGTCTCCCTCCTGTGCTTCTCGCTGACCGACCTC